>JAEZFY010000160.1 GCA_023417265.1 Actinomycetes bacterium
GCTGCTGCTCGACGAGCCGCTCGCCGCGCTCGACGCGGCGACCCGGGGGGCCGTGCGCCGCGACCTGCGCACGCACCTCGCCGGGTTCGACGGGATGCGCGTGCTCGTGACCCACGACCCGGTCGACGCCTACGCGCTCGCCGATCGGGTCGCCGTGCTCGACCAGGGCCGTCTCGTCCAGCAGGGCACGATCGCCGAGATCACCGCACACCCGCGCTCGCCGTTCGTCGCCGAGCTGATCGGCACCAACCTCGTCAGCGGTACGTCCGACGGCCACGGCCTGCGGACGCCCGACGGGGTGCTGGTGGCGGCCCCGTCGGAGGTCGTGGGGCCGGCCCTGGCCACCATCCGGCCGCAGGCGATCACGCTCAGCCGGGCCGCGCCGGAGTCGAGCGCCCGCAACACGTGGCGCGGCGTGGTCGACGACGTGCTCGTCGACTGGGACCGGTTCGCCGACCGGGCGCGGGTCGGCATCGCCGGGCCGCTGCACCTCACCGCCGAGGTCACCACCGCCGCGCTCGACGCGCTGGGGCTGCGCCCCGGCGACGAGGTCTACGCGTCGGCCAAGGCCACCGACATCGACGTGTACCCGGCGTGACCGCGTTGCCGGGACGCAGTGCGGGCGTGTCGAGCCTGCCGGCGGACGCCCGGCGGCGCCAGGCGCAACTCGGCGAGTGGGCCGCGCTCGGCGTGCTCGCCCAGGAGCCGGCCCACGGGTGGGCGGTCGCCCGGCGGCTGGGTCCGGACGGCGACGTCGGGCGCGTGTGGTCGCTGTCGCGGCCGCTGACCTACCGCGCGTTGGAAACGCTGGTCGCCGAGGGGCTCGTCCGGCCGCGCGGCTCCGAGCCCGGTGCGGCCGGCCCGAACCGTACGATCCTCGTCGTCACGCCGGCCGGGGTCCGGGCGTTGCGCACGTGGTTGGCGACGCCCGTCGAGCACCTCCGCGACGTGCGCAGCGAGCTGTTGCTGAAGCTCGTGTTGGCGGAGCAACTCGTCATCGACACGCGCGGCTTGGTGGCCGCCCAGCGCGAGATCGTCGAGCGGTTGGTCGCCCGGTCGGGCCCACCCGACGACGTGGTCGGGCGGTGGCGCCACGAGTCGACCCAGGCGGTGCTGCGCTTCCTCGATCGCCTGCACCCGCCCTGACCGTTGCATCGGGGGCCTGGCCCCGGATGTAACGATCACCAGCGGTTGCGGGCCTCCTCGGCGAACCCGACGACGCCGTCGAACTCGACCCGCTCGCCGTCGTCGCCGACGAGCCATCCGCTCCACGTGCCGAACACCTGGTGGACCTCCATCGACAGCACGCCCAGACTGGTGCGGCTGTGCTTGTCGTACACCGGCGTCAGCGTCGCCTCCACGCGCCCGCCCGGATCGCGCACCCGCCACGGCTGCATCGGCGCGTCCCACGAGTACGCCCACTCCAGCTCGTCGTGGAGCTTGGTCAGGCGGCCGTCGACGCACAGCCCGTTCTCGGTGTGGCCGGTGCCGACCGTCCACTTGCCACCGAACTGGAGGCCGACCGTGCGCCCGTCGCGGTTCGTGCCGGACCCGGCGGCCCAGTTCCAGTTGGTGCGGTACTTCCACACGCCGCGGCCGAGGTCGAGTGTGCCGTAGGCCTGGTCGGCCGCGCCACCGAGTTGGAACGTGTGCTCTCCGACCCGCACGGTGCCGGTGGCCGGGCGGGTGTTGTGCTTGCTCGTGTACTGGAACCGCCGCGCCGACCAGGGGATGACGACGTTGGTCGACTCGTGACCCGCCGGCCGGGCGACCGCCAGGTCGACCTCGAGCGGGCCCGCCTTGGTCGTCGCGCAGGTCGCGCGGAGGTGCGTCGCGTCCGGGTCGCGCTCGTCGATCTCCAGGTGCAGCCCGCCGATGTCGGCGACCATGTGTCCGGTGCACGGCTGCTCGGGAAGCGCGAACCCGCGGCCGAACGGCACGAGCTTGTCGACCCCGACCGTGAGGCCGGTCGACGGTTGGCACACCCACACCGAGGCCGTGCCCAGGTAGTCGACATCGGCGTACGTCATCGACACGTACAGGTCGGGCGCGGTGACGGCCCAGTAGTCCCAACGCTTCTTGCGGCCCCAGGCCCGCGACAGGTTGGCGCGGTGCCGCGGTGTCCGCGACCACCCACTGGCGGCGGGGTTCAAGCGACCCCGCGGATCGCACAGGTCGACGGGGGCGGTCAACTCGCGCTCGGGGGTGGTCACGCCGCGATCTTGTCGCGGCGTCAGCCGACGCGCGCAGCCGACCAGCCGAGCATCTTGCGGACCAGGTCGTCGAAGGCCGCGACCGCGAGTTCGAGGTCGGCCGCGTCGGTGTCCTCGATGTGGGTGTGGCTGAGCCCGTTCAGCGAGGGCGTGAACAGCATCACGGTCGGCACGCCGGCTCGGGCCATCTCGGCCGAGTCGTGCATCGGGCCGGACGGCATCAGCTCGCGGACCCCGCTGCGGGCCTCGACGACGTCGGCCGCGAACTCGACCAGGTCGGGGTGGAACGCGATCGGGTCGATCGACCACAGCGTCTCGATCGTCGCCTCGACGTTCTCCTCGGCGGCGATCTCGGCGACCAGCGCGTCGAGCCCGGTGACGAGCGCGTCGAGCGGGTCGCGGGACAGGACGCGCATGTCGACGCTGAACTCGGTGCGCCCGTTGACGGCCGTGGGCACACCGGGGTGCACGCGCCACACGCCGACCGTCGTGAACGCGTCGTGGGCGAGCCCGAGCTCGCGGATCGCGATCGCCATCCGGGCCGCGGCCAGCGTGGGGTCGCGGCGCAGCGGGATCGGCGTCGCCCCGGCGTGGGCGGCCTGACCCTTGAGCTTCACGAGCCGTCGTTCGACGCCGAGGATGCCGAACAGGGCCGCCATCTGGAGCCCTTTCGATTCGAGGATCGGCCCCTGCTCGATGTGCAGTTCGGCGCTGGCGACGATCGAGCCGAGCACGTCGCCGGCCGTCAGCGCGGTCTCCAGTTCGACCCCGTACTCGCGCACGACGTCGGCGAGCTTGCGCCCGTCGTTGTCGACGAGGTCGCGCACGCTGTCGATCTCCAGCGTGCCCGACACCGCGCCCGACCCGAACAGCGAACGCCCGAACCGGGCGCCTTCCTCGTCGGCCCAGTCGACGACGCTCACCGACACCGGCAATTCGACGCCGTCGCGGTGCAGCCCGCGCAGTACCTCGGCGGCGGCGACGACGCCGAGCGCGCCGTCGAGCCAGCCACCGTTGGGCACCGAGTCGAGATGGCTGCCGAGCACGATCCGTTCCGGCCGCGCACCCGGGAGCGTGACCCACAGATTGCCGGCCGGGTCGACGTTGTGCTCGACCGGGATGCCGTCGAACGTCGACACGAACCAGTCGCGGGCACGCTGCCACGGCTCGGTCCAGGCCAGCCGGGCGCTGCCCAGCGGGGCGGTGTCGGACGGCCGCCCGCACACCGTCTGCGGGATCCCGTCGACCTCGCGCGAGGTCAGCGAACGCAGTTCGAGCAGGTCGGCGACGACACGGGACGGATCGGCGGGCATCCCCAATTCGTAGCCGATACAGGACCGCCACCGTCCGGTCCCGGTCGTACCGTCGGGCGATGGCAGTACACCTCACGACCACGATCGCCGAACCATCGATGGATGCCGGTGAGGAGGAGATGATCCTGTTCGCGCTCGACCGCTCGCGCGCCCAGTTCGCGTGGAAGGTCGGTGACCTCGACGCGGCGGGGCTCAGCACCCGCGTGGGCTCGTCGGCGATCACGCTCGGTGGGCTCGTCAAACACCTCGCCTTCGTCGAAGACGTCAAATCGCACTACGTCATCGCCGGCCAGGCGCCACCCGACTACTGGGCCACCCACGGGTACGACGAGGGCTGGCCTTGGGACTCGGCGGCCGACGACTCGCCCGACCAGCTGTACGAGTTGTGGCAGGCCGCGGTGGCCAGGTCGCGGGCCATCGTCGCCGCCCGCCTGGCCGAGGGCGGGCTCGACCGGCCCGTTGCGCACACGTTCGAGGGATGGGGTGCACCCAACCTGCGCCGAATCATCACCGACCTGCACGACGAGTACGCGCGCCACGTCGGCCACGCCGACCTGCTCCGCGAGCACGTCGACGGGCTGGTGGGCGAAGACCCGCCCCAGCCCCGGGGCGGGGACTAACGGTCGGTGGCCGCCACCTCCGCGCGCGGTTGCGGCGGCCGCCCGATCACGGTGGGGCGGCGGCTCTGCAGCGAGTTCAAGTTGGCGATGCCGGTCATCCGATGGTTCCTTTGCGTGCGATGCGAACATGACGATCGTGATCGAGTGCGCTTGACAGCCACTTGGAGGGCGCTGACTACGCCCGGTTGAACTGGGTACGAGATGCGGGTGAACGACGCTCGCTCCGTGCACCCGGTGGTCGCCCTGGCGGCCGCGTACGCCTGGCGGCTCCTGGCGGTCGGGGTGTTCTTGTGGGGTGTCGTCTGGCTGGCCGCCAAGCTGCTCGTCGTGCTCGTGCCGCTGGCGGTGGCCGGCCTGCTGGCCCGTGCCTTGTGGCCGGTGGCGCAGCGGCTGCGCCGGCGGTTGCCGCGAGCGCTCGCCGCGGCGGTGGCCGAACTCGGCTTCCTCGTGGTGCTCGTCGGTGCACTGGGCCTCGTCGGCTGGGCGGTCGCCGGCCAGGTCGACGAGCTCGGACCGACGCTCGACCGGGCGCTCGACGACGTCACCGACTGGCTCGTCGACGACAGCCCGTTCGACGTCACCCGGGGGGACGTCGACAGCTGGCGCGAGGCGGCCGAGGAGGCGTTGCCCGAGGTCGTCGCCGAGGGCGCCACGGCGACGTCCGGGATCGTGTGGGCCGGCGAGCTCGTGGTCGGCGCGCTGCTCTCGCTGGTCGTGACGTTCTTCTTGCTCAAGGACGGCGATCGCTACGCCGACCGGGTCGCCCGGATGGCGCCGGAGCGTCACCGCGACACGACCGAGCGGGCGATCGCCCGGGGGTGGGACGCGGCCGGCGGCTACCTGCGCGGGGCGGCCCTGCTCGGCTCCGTCGAGGCGGCGATCATCGGTGTCGCCTCGCTGCTCGTCGGGGCCGACCTGGTCGCGGCGGTGATGTTGCTGACGTTCATCGCCGCCTTCGTTCCGATCGTGGGCGCGGTCGTGTCCGGGGCGGTCGCCGTGTTGGTCGCGCTGGTGACCGCCGGCACGGGGGCAGCGGTGGTCGTGGGCGTCGTCGCGATCCTCGTCCAGCAGTTCGACAACGACCTGCTCGCCCCGGCGATCTTCGGGCGCGCGGTGCGCTTGCACCCACTCGTCGTCCTGCTCGGCATCGTGGCCGGGGGCGCGCTGTTCGGGTTCGTCGGCACGGTGTTCGCGGTGCCGTTCCTGGCGGTCGTCGTCAACGCCACCGACGAGGTCCGCAAGAGCCGGCTGCGGGCGACGATCGAATCGGTCTGACCGCCGCGGCGGCGCGGCGGCCGCGTCAGGTGCGCCGGCGGACGGCGATCATCGGGTCGGCCGCCGACACGGTGACGGTGGCCGTGGCCGCGGCGATCTCCTCGTCGACCGGGCGCACGTCGCCGTCGAACGAGGCGGCCGAGCCGGGCTCGATCTCGAGGTACTCGGTGGGCAGGCCGATCCGGTCGAGGATCTCGATGAACGGTTCCGGGTCGAGCTCTTCGACGTTGACCATCGTGCCCGGGTCCCAGCGCCCGTCGGCGATCAGCAGCGCGGCCGCGATCGGCGGCACCCCGGCCGTGTAGCTGATGCCCTGCGACTCGACCTCGGCGTACGCCTCGGCGTGGTCGGACACCTGGTAGATGAACAACTCGCGGGGCTGGCCGTCCTTGGTGCCCTTCACGACGTCGCCGATGCAGGTCTTGCCGGTGTAGCCCGGCGCCAGGCTCTGCGGATCGGGCAGCACGGCCTTGACCACCTTGAGCGGCACGACCGCGCCGCCGTCGGCGAGCTGCACCGGCTCGTGGTCGAGCAGGCCGAGCGTGCGCAACACGGTGAACACGTTGATGTAGTGGTCGCCGAAGCCCATCCAGAAGCGGATGCTGCGGGCGTCGATGTGCTTCGCCAGCGAGTGCAGTTCGTCGTGGCCGTTGAGGTAGACCGGTTGCTCGCCGACGACCGGGAACTCGAACGTGCGCTTGATCGCGTGGGTGGGATATTCCTGCCACTCGCGGTCGTTCCACGTCCACACCTTGACGAACTCGCGGAAGTTGATCTCCGGGTCGAAGTTGGTGGCG
This sequence comes from Actinomycetes bacterium, assembly GCA_023417265.1. Taxonomy (GTDB): domain Bacteria; phylum Actinomycetota; class Acidimicrobiia; order Acidimicrobiales; family Ilumatobacteraceae; genus Ilumatobacter. The sequence continues at coordinate 6,219 of JAEZFY010000160.1, forward strand.
AAGTAGCGGCCGTGACGCCCGGCGTTGACATCGAGGATGTCGATCGTGTCGATCGTGTCGAAGTACTTCTTGGCGGCCAGCGCGGCGTAGGCGTTGACGACGCCGGGGTCGAACCCGGCCCCGAGGATCGCCGTCACTCCGGCCTCGGTGCAGCGGTCCCGCTTCGGCCACTCGTAGTTGGCGTACCACGGCGGGTCCTCGCAGACCTTGTCGGGATCCTCGTGGATCGCCGTGTCGATGTAGGCCGCGCCCGTGGCGATGCACGCGTCGAGCACAGCCATGTTGACGAACGCCGAGCCCAGGTTGACGACGATCTGGCTGCCGGTCTCGCGGATCAGGGCGACGGTGGCGTCGACGTCGAGGGCATCGAGCTGGCGCGCGTGGAGACGCTTGGTGGTGTCCTTGACGTGACCCTTGCGAACGACGCTCTCGATGATCGCCTCGCACTTGGCGACGGTACGCGAGGCGATGCAGATGTCGCCCAGCACGTCGTTGTGCAGCGCAGCCTTGTGGGCGGCGACGTGGGCGACGCCGCCGGCACCGATGATCAGCACGTTGGACTTGGCTGGGGTACTCATTCAGATCCCTCCTCGAATCGTGAGCGGTTGCGGTACGGGTTGCCGTTCGGGCCCGGGTGGGGTCACGACAGGTTGCCGACGTAGTCGTCGTAGGTGAACTCGCGCACGACGTCGATCGTGCCGTCGAGCCGGCGCACCGCGATCGCCGGTTTGCGCAACCCGTTGAACCAGGTGGTCTTGACCATCGTGTAGCCGGCGGCGTCGGCGAAGCGGACCTCGTCGCCGACCGCCAGCGGGGCGGCCAACCGGTAGCTGCCGAACACGTCGCCGGCGAGGCACGTGCGCCCGGCGATCGTGACCGCGTGCTCGCCGGGGGCCGGGCTGGTCACGGCCGGGTTGGTGGCGTAGATCAGGTGGTCGAGCATGTGCGCCTCGATCGAGGCGTCGACGATCGCGATCGTCGCTGCGTTGTCGACGACGTCGAGCACGCGCGTCACGAGCTCGGCCGATCCGGTGATCGTCGCCTCGCCGGGTTCGAGGTACACCTGCACACCGAAGCGGGTCGAGAGGTCGGCGAGCAGGGTGACGAACCGGTCGACCGGGTAGCCGGGTGAGGTGAACGAGATCCCACCGCCGAGGCTCACCCAGTCGAGCCGGTCGAGCAACGTTCCGTAGCGCTCGGCGATCGCCCCCACCGACGCGGCGAGCGCGTCGAAGTCGGTGTTCTCGCAGTTGAAGTGGAACATGACGCCCGACAGCTGGGCGGCGACGCGTTCGAGCTCGGCGTCAGCGATCACGCCGAGACGGGAGTGCTGGCGGGCCGGGTCGGCGAGGTCGAAGTGCGAGTAGCTGATCCCCGGGTTGACGCGCAGGCCGAGCGGCACACCGGCCGCGCGGTGGCCGTGGGCGTCGAGCTGCGACACCGAGTTGAAGATCACCTTGTCGGCGAAGGTCGCCACCTCGGCGACCTCGTCGGCGCTCCACGCCACCGAGTAGGCGTGGGTTTCCTTGCCGAACCGCGCATGGCCGAGCCGGGCTTCGTAGAGCGAGCTGCTCGTCGTGCCGTCGAGGTATTCGGCGAGCACGTCGAACACACCCCACGTGGCGAAGCACTTGAGCGCCAGCACCGACTTCGCCCCCGACCGTTCACGGACGTCGCGAATGATCTCCAGGTTGGCGCGGAGGCGGCGCTCGTCGATCAGGTAGTGCGGCGTGGGGAGGGTCAATGCAGGGGTTTCTGCCGCGACCGGCGGTCGCTGGCGACGGGTGACCATATCGCCGCCGGATCATGGGTGGACAGCGGTCCGGCGACGCGGGGCGTCGCGCCGCGTGACGCGTCGGTCGGGAGAGGGGCGACGGCTAAGGTCCGGCCGCCAGGGAGGAGCAGCATGCGTTGGCAGAACCAGATGTCCGACAGCGAGGCCCTGATGTGGCGGCTCGAGAAGGACCCGCACCTGACCTCGACGTTCGGGGCCGTGATCGTGCTCGACCGGGCCCCCGACTTCGCCGCCCTGCGGCGCCGTTTCGAACACACCGCGGGCAACGTGGCGCGGCTGCGCCAGCGCGTCCTTCCCGCCGCCGGGGGGCTCCCTCCGGTGTGGGTCGACGATCCCGGGTTCGACCTCGACTACCACGTTCGCCGGGTGGCCTGTCCGAAGCCCGGACGCCTGCGCGACGCGCTCGACCTGGTGGTCGTGCTGATGTCCGACCCGCTCGACCGCACCCGCCCGCTCTGGCAGTTCGTCGTCATCGAAGGCTTGCGGGGCGGCAAGGCGGTGGTGCTGCAGAAGATGCACCACACCCTCACCGACGGCGAGCGCGGCGTCGAACTGTCGTTGCAATACATGGACTTCGACCGCCAAGCACCCGAGCCGGCAGCGCTCGCCCCCGAGGACCCCGCGGCCGACGCCCCCCAGCACGGCCCGAGCAGCACCACCGACGCGTTGCGCGAGTTCGTCGCCGGTGGCCTGCGTTTGCCGATCGGCGTCGCCCGCCAAGTCCGCGACCTACTCGCCGAGCCGGCGTCGATCCCCGATGCGACGACCGCCGCGGCGCGCACGTTGCGCACGATCGTGACGCAGCTCTCCGACACGCACGCCGCCCAATCGCCCCTGTGGACGCAACGCTCGCTGCGCCGCCGGGTCGAGCCGTTGCACACCTCGTTCCACGCCACCAAGGCCGCCGCCCGGGCGCTCGGCGGCACCCTCAACACGGCGTTCCTCACCGCCGCCGCACACGCCGCCGGCGCGTACCACCGCGAGCTCGGCCACCCGGTCGACACGCTGCGCGCCTCGATGGCGATCTCCACGCGCACCGAGGAGTCGGGCGGCAACGCGTTCTCACTCGCCCGCTTGTCGGTGCCGACCGGTGAGATGACGATCGCCGAACGGTTCGGCCTCGTCAACGCCGCGATCGGGAGCGCCCGCGAGGCCACCGGCGGGGCCGGGCTCGACGCCCTCGCCGCACTCACCGCCGGCCTGCCGACGTCGCTGCTGACCCGCATCGCCCGGCAGCAGTCGCAGACGGTCGACTTCGCCACGTCGAACCTGCGCGGCAGCCCGATCCCGATGTTCCTCGCCGGCGCCCAGGTCGAAGCGGTGCACGCCCTCGGCCCGCTGCTCGGGACGGCCTTCAACCTGACGTTGATGTCGTATCTCGGGAGCCTCGACATGGGCCTGCACATCGACACCGCGGCGGTGGCCGAGCCGGAGGTGCTGGCACGGTGCCTGACGCGGGCGTTCCGGGAGCTCGAGCGGGCGGGCGGCGTCTGAGCGGCGCCTGACATGGGGCGCGCCGGAGCGGGCGCCCGTGCGGCGCGGTTACTTCGCGCTGGTGAGCAGGCTGCGCATGTCGAGCAGCAAGTCGGCCACTTCGCCGGACGACACCAGCTCGCGCTGCATCATCTGGCGGAGGGCCCCGTCGATGATGCTGACGGCCTCGGCGAGGGCGGCCTCGCGAGCCGCCTCGGTCACCGGCGAGGGGGTGATGTCTTGATCCGTCATCCCGGCTCACCGTACCCGCGAAATGACCCGCCCGCGCGCACCGTTGACGCGGCCACGCACCCACCGCAGATCGCCCGCCGCCGACCCGACTCGCTACGTTTCCGGCGATGGATGTCGCAGGCAAGCACGTGGTGATCACCGGGGCCGCGGGAGGTATCGGTTCGGCGATCGCCCGGCGGATGTTCGCGGCCGGGGCGCAGGTTGTCGCCAGCGACGTGCAGGGCGCCGAGGCGCTGACGGCCGAACTGCCCGGCTCGGTGAGCGTCGCCGCCGACCTGCGCTCCGAAGCCGGCACGGTGGCGCTGATCGACGCCGCCGAGGCGTCGTTCGGGCCCGTCGACCTGTTCTTCGCCAATGCCGGGGTGGCCGTCGGCACCGACCCGATGGACGACGAGGCCACCTGGGACCTCGCCTTCGCCGTCAACATCCACGCCCATCGCTGGGCGGCCCGGCGCCTGCTGCCCGGCTGGCTCGAGCGCGGCGAGGGGTACTTCTGCTCCACGGCCTCGGCCGCCGGGCTGCTCGCCCAGATCGGTTCGGCGCCCTACAGCGTCACCAAGCACGCCGCCGTGGCGTTCGCCGAATGGCTCTCGATCACCTATCGCGATCAGGGCCTCCGCGTCAGCTGCCTGTGCCCGCAAGGTGTCAACACGAACATGATCAACGCCCCCCGCGACGACCTGTCGGAGGGGGCTCGGGCGGCTGGTGACGTCGTGCGTGTCGCCGGGCGGATCCTCGAACCCGACGACGTCGCCGAGGACGTGTACCAGGCCATCGTCGATGAGCGCTTCTTGATCCTCCCCCACGCCGAGGTCGCCGACTACCTGGCCTTGAAGGGCAGCGACCCGGAGCGCTGGCTGGCCGGCATGCGCAAGCTGCAGCGCCGGGTTACCGGCGCCTGACCGGCCGCTCTGGCATGCTCTCGGGCGTGCCGCCCGTCGTTCTCGCTGCGATCGGGCTGCACCCGGGAGAACCGATCCGGTTCCGCCGCGGCGAGGGCCGTCGCTGGGAGGTCGGGCGGGTCGCCCGCGTGGAGCACGACGGCAGCATCACGCTCTACGACACCGACGGGGGCGCCCGCTCACAACGTCCCGAGGTGCTCCAGGTGCGCCGTCCGGGACGCGGTGGTCGCTTGACGTGGCAGACCGTCAGCGACGTCGCCGTCACCTGGGAACAGCTCTCGATGTTCTGACGGTGCCCGTGCGTGACGCTCGGCGTCCGGCACCGTTTGTAACGTTCCCGCCGTGACCGACGACACCAGCCACTCCGAGCGGCACCGCGAGATCGCCCGCAACCTGATCCACGAACGCTCGTCGGTGGCGCAGCCGCAGCTCTCCCCCGACGGCACGCACGTCGCCTGCGTCGTTGCCACCGCCGACCTCGACGACAACACCGTGCGCACGCGGGTGTGGCTCGACGGCGTGCCGGTGACCGCCGGCCCCAACGACGGCCAGCCGGCGTGGTCGCCCGACGGAAGGTGGCTGGCGTTCACGAGCCGCCGCGCCCAGCCCAAGGGCGACAAGCCCGGCGGCCCGACCCTGCACGTCCTCCCCGTCGACGGCCCCGGCGAAGTGCGCACCGTCTGCGAGATGCCCGACGGGCTCGGCGACGTCACCTGGTCGCCCGACGGGCGGTGGATCGCCTTCACGAGCCGTACCCGCCATGCCCGCTACGACGCCAAGGACGAGAGCTGGCAGGAGCCGCGCAAGATCGAGCGCTTCCTGTCCCGACTGAACGGCGAGAACTGGGTGTTCGACCGCCCCCAGCACGTGTACGTCGTCGCCGCCGACGGGACGCGAAAACCGCGCAACCTCACACCCGGAGAATTCCAGTACGGCGGCGTCAGCTGGCTCGCCGACTCGTCCGGTGTCGTCACCACCGGCGCCGCCCACGACACGTGGGACTTCGACCAGTGCCAGGACCTCTACGTCGTGCCGCTCGACGGCGAACCCCGAGCCCTGACCGGCCAGACCGGCCAGTACGTTGCCGGCACCGTGTCGCCCGACGGCGAGTGGGTGGCGTTCCTCGGCAACGACGACTCGCTCACCTACCCGCAGAACAGCAAGGTCGGGGTGATCCCGATCGGCGGTGGCGAGCACCGCTGGATCTCGACCGATCTCGACCGGACGTTCTTCCCCACGGCCGGCACATCGGGTCCCGTCTGGGAATCGCCGACGACCTTGCTCGCCAGCGCCGAAGACCGCGGCGACACGCACCTCTACCGGTTGCACCTCGACGGGCGCCCACCCGAGCGGCTCACCGACGGAGCGCTCGCCGTCCAGGGCTACGACGTCCGGCAGGGTGTGCTCGCCACCGTACGCGCCGAGGTCACCCGCCCCGGCGAACTGTTCGTCGGTCCGATCGAGGGCGCGGCGGAGCGGCGCACCCACGTCACCCGCGAGTGGCGCGGGTGGAACAAGTTCGCCGTGCCGTGCGGCGACGGCTCCGACGAGATCGACGTGTGGGTGATGCTGCCGGACGGCTGCGATCCCGACACCGCCGCATCGGCCAGCTTTCCGGTGCTCCTCAACGTCCACGGCGGCCCGTTCACGCAGTACGGAGAGGTGTTCTTCGACGAAGCCCAGATGCAGGCCGCGGCCGGCTTCATCGTCGTCATGAGCAATCCGCGCGGCGGGAGCGGCCGCCACACCGCGTGGGGCCAGGCGATCATGGGGCCCAAGCATCCGACCGCACCCGGTTCGGGGTGGGGGTCCGTCGACGTCGACGACGTGCTCGCCGCGCTCGACGGCGCGCTCGCCCGCTACCCGTTCGCCGACCCCGACCGGGTCGGCATGCTCGGCGGGAGCTACGGGGGCTACATGGCCACGATGCTCGCCGCCCGGCACGGCGAGCGCTTCCGCGGGATCTGCTCGGAACGCGCCGTCAACAACCTCCTCACCGAGGAGTGGTCGAGCGACATCGCCACGTTCTTCCGGGCCGAGCACGGACCGACGGTCGTCGAGGATCCCGACGAGTACATCCGCATGTCGCCGGTGATGCTGGCGAGCGACATCCACGTGCCGATGCTGATCATCCACTCGGAGAACGACTTCCGCTGCCCGATCAACCAGGCCGAGGAGCTGTGGGTGACACTGCGCCTGCTCGGGCGCGACGTCACGTTCTACCGGTTCCCCGCCGAGAACCACGAGCTCTCGCGGGCCGGTTCGCCGGTGCACCGCAAGCAGCGCGCCGAGATCATCCTCGACTGGTTCGCCGAACGGCTCGCCGCGGCCGGCTGACGCGCCCGGCGCCCGCTGGGTCAGCAGTCGGCGATCGCAGCGGTGAGCGCGGCGATGCCTTCGTCGAGCTCGGCGGCGGTGACGTTGAGCATCGGCGAGAGCCGGATCACGTTGCCGTACAGGCCGCCCTTGCCGACCAGCAGGCCGTGCGTCTTGCACGCCTCGTGGAACGCCATCGTGCGCTGCTTGTCGGGCTCCAGCGAGTCGGGCGCGCAGACCTCGAACGCCCACATCAGGCCCTTGCCGCGCAGCTCGGCGATCCACGGTGTGGCGTCGGCGACGGGTTGCATCGCGGCGTGGAAGCGGGCGCCCATCGCCTTGGCGTTGGCCTGCGTGTCATGTGTGAGGCAGTACTTCAGCGTGGCGATGCCGGCCGCCGCCGACAACGGGTTGCCACCGAACGTCGAGAAGTTCAGGACGTTGATGGTTTCCATGATGTCGGCCCGGGCGACCAGCCCGGCGAGCGTGATCCCGTTGCCGACGCCCTTGGCGAACGTCATGATGTCGGGGGTGATGCCGTGCGCCTGGTAGCCCCAGAAGTGGTCACCGGTGCGGCCCCAGCCGGTCTGCACCTCGTCGGCGATGAACAGGATCCCGCGGTTGGCGAGCTCCTTGTGGAACGCCCCGAAGAACCCGTCGGGCGGCGTCGCGAACCCGCCGACACCCTGGATCGGCTCGGCGATCAGGGCGGCCACGTCGCCTGCCGAGGTCATGTCGAGCAGTTGCTGGAGGTCGTTCACGCAGGCGTCGGTGAAGGCGTCGTCGTCGAGCTCGCGGAACGGCGAGCGGAGCTTGTACGGGCCGTGCACGAACTGCACCTGGAGGCCCGACAGGGCGGTCGAGCGCCAGCCCGAGTGGGACGTGATCGCCTGCGTCGAGAACGCCCGCCCGTGATAGCTGTTGCGCACGGCGATGATCTGGTTCGACTTGCGGTAGCTCGTCGCCAGGAGCAGCGCCGCGTCGTTGGCTTCCGTGCCCGACGGAGTGAGGTAGACGCGGGCGTCGGGGATGCCCGACTGCTCGGCCACCATCTCGGCGAACTCGATCATCGGCTCGCTCAGGTACAGCGTCGAGGTGTGCATCACCTTGGCGGCCTGGGCCTGCACGGCGGCGGTGACGTCGGGGTGGTTGTGGCCGATCATCGTCGTCAGCACGCCGCCGAAGAAGTCGAGGTATTTCGTGCCGTCGAGGTCCCACACGTACGACCCCTCGCCGTGATCGATCGCTACCGGCTCGGCGTAGTACGGCGACAGGAACGGCGGCAGCACCTTGCGGTACCGCTCCAACAAGGCGCTTGACGTTTCGTTCACGCCCCGAGGCTAGTGCCGGAGACCCACACCCGCCGGCCCGGCACGCGCGGTCCGGGGTCGCTGATGTCGTGCACACCCGCGGCGCGCCGTACTGTCGCCGGCATGAGCACTGTGGTGATCGTCGATGCCGTCCGCACGCCTGTCGGGAAGCGCAACGGGGGGCTGTCCAGCGTCCACCCGGCCGAACTGCTCGGCCAGGTGCAGCGGGCGGTCGTCGAGCGCACGGGCATCGATGCCGGCGAAATCGGTCAGGTTGTCGGCGGCTGCGTGAGCCAGGTCGGCGAGCAGAGCTTCAACGTCGCCCGCACGGCGTGGTTGGCGGCCGGCCTGCCGCTGTCGGTGGCGGCCACGACGGTCGACACGCAGTGCGGCTCGAGCCAGCAGGCCACCAATCTGGCGACCGCGCTCGTGGCCGGTGGGGTGGTCGACGCGGCGCTGGCGTGCGGGGTCGAAGTGATGAGCCGGATCCCGATCGGGTCGAACTCGTCCAAGCAGCTCGGGCTCGGTGTGCCGATCCCGAAGACCTACTTCGGTCAGTACGAGATGACGTCGCAGTTCGAGGGTGCCGAGCGGATCGCCGAGCGGTGGGGCATCAGCCGCGACGACACCGACCGCTTCGGCTTGCGTTCCCAGGAGCTCGCCGCCCAGGCGTGGAACGAGGACCGCTTCGCCGGGCAGTACATCGAGGTCACCGCACCCGATCGCGGCGACGACGGCGAGCTGCTCGACTCGACCCACGTCGTCGCCCGTGACGAAGGCATCCGCGAGACGACGCTCGAGAAGCTGGCGACGCTCAAGCCGGTCGCCCGCGAGCACGGTGTCCACACGGCCGGCAACTCGTCGCAGATCTCCGACGGGGCGTCGGCCGTGCTCCTGATGACCGAGGAGAAGGCGGCCGCGCTCGGGCTCACCCCGCGGGCGCGGCTCGTCGACACGTGCAACGTCGGCGTCGATCCGGTGCTGATGCTGACCGGTCCGATCGACGCCACGCAGCGTCTGCTCGCCCGGACCGGCTTGGCGATCGACGACATCGACGTGTTCGAGATCAACGAAGCGTTCGCCTCGGTGGTGCTGGCGTGGGCCAAAGAGACCAGGGCCGACCTCGCCAAGACCAATCCCAACGGCGGTGCGATCGCGCTCGGCCATCCGCTCGGCGCCACCGGCGGGTTCCTGATCACCAAAGCGCTCTACGAGCTCGAGCGCACCGGCGGCCGGTACGGCCTGATCAGCATGTGCTGCGGCGGCGGGCTCGGCACCGGCACCATCATCGAGCGCCTGTAAGCGGTCCGACGCCGGTTACCAGGGGAGCGCGACGAGCCGGCCGGTGGCCGACAACGTGACGTAGGCGGTGTCGCCGGCGAAGCAGATGTTGGTGGTCAGCGGATCGGGCAGCGGGAGGAACTCGGCACTGCTGCCGTCGGGCGCGATCACGGTGATCCCGCCCTCGAGCAGCGTCGCCACGCACACCCGACCGGTGGCGTCGACGGCGAGTGAGTCGCCCATCCCGCGCCCGGCGAGCGTGTGGAAGTGGCCGGTCATGAACGGGTTCGGGTCGGGCACCAGCTCGCCCGGACGGGCGATCTCGCGGCGGAACACGTGGCCGGTGAACGTCTCGGCCCAGTACAGGAGCGTGCCGTCGGGCGACAGGCCGATGCCGTTCGGCGACAGGGCCGGGAAGGCGACCTCACGGATCAGCGATCCGTCGCAGCGGGCGTAGTAGATGCCGGTGAGATCCTGGGTGCGGCCGTGGGCGTCGCGGATGCCGTGGTCGGTGAAGTAGAACCCCCCGTGGGCGTCCATGACGAGGTCGTTGGGGGCGCGCAGCGGGCGCCCGTCGCACTCGGTGTAGAGGTCGGTCACCGCTCCCGTGGCGAGGTCGACGCGCTGGATCCGGCCACCGAGGTAGCGGGCCGGGTCGAAGTGGCCCGGGAAATGCATGCCGTCGATCTCGACGTCGCTGAACGCGCGGCCGTTGTTGCACACGTACAGCGCCGCGTCGTCTCCGAGCGCGAGCCCGTTCGGTGCGCCGGGCACTTCGGCAACGAGCTCGTGCGTGCCGTCGGGCAGCACCCGGGTGATCTGCTCGCGGAACATCTCGACCAGCACCACCGAGCCGTCGGGCATCACGACCGGCCCTTCCGGGAACAACAGGCCGCTGGTGACGTCGGTGATCTCCCCCATCGCCGCATCGTGGCATGCCTGCGCGCCGCGGGCCGGAGTCGGGGACGTGACCCCACCCGGTCCCCGCCGGCATCAGCTCGTCATCGGTAGAACGGCCGCGTGCGCAGCCTGCTCGCCGTCGTGATCCTCCTGGGCGCGTGCGATGGCGCCGGTTCCGAGTCGGGCCCGGCCTCGGCGCCGACGATCCCCGCCGCGCTGGACGCCAACGCGACGGTCGCCGCCCACGTCGACGGCGACACGCTCGACGTGCTCGTCGACGGGCGCCGCGCCCGCGTCCGCCTGATCGGTGTCGACACACCCGAGATCGCCCACCCCGGCACCGCCGCGCGTCCCGGGAACCCGGCCGAGTGCTTCGGTGACGCGGCGGCGGCCCGCACCCGCGAGCTGTTGCCGATCGGCACCCCGGTCCGGCTCGAGCGCGACGTCGTCGGCCGCGACGACTACGGCCGCGTCCTCGCCTACGTCTACCGGGCTGCCGACGGGGCGTTCGTCAACGTCGAGCTGGTGCGCCACGGGTTCGCCCAGCCGCTGTCGATTCCGCCCAACGTCACGCATGCCGCAGCGTTCGTCGATGCCGCCCGGCGCGCCGAGGCCGACGACGTCGGGCTGTGGGGCAGCTGCGGGCTAGCGCCCTCTGTGCGGACACACGACCGCCAGCCGGGCACGACTCGTCGGTCGGTTTGGCCGCAGGCGACACTGGTCGTGAGCCAAGGGGGTTCTCGTGAGCGACACCGCGACATCAACGACCGCGCCCGCCGCACCGGGCGAGCGCGCTCCCGCCGAGCCGTTCCGCTTCTTCGACAATCGCGAGAAGTACCTACTGTTCGTGACGACCACCAGCGAGAAGTCGGTGACGGCCGAACGGATCGGGCGCGAGCTCGCCCGCTTGCGGCCGCACCCTCCGGCGGCGCGGATCTTCGACGCCGGCACCGGCAACGGCGAGGTACTCAGCCGGGTGTTGCGCGAGGCACACCACCGGATGCCCACCGTGCCGCTCGTGGTGGTCGGCAAGGAGATCAGCATCGAGGACGCCCGGATGTGCCTCGACCGGATGGCGGACCGGCTCGCCGAGCATCCCCAGACCGTGTTCGTGCTGACCAACCTGTACTACCCCGAAGCGCCGCATCTGCGTCCCGCCAAACCGGAACGCCTGGCCGAGCTGAACTGGAACGAGGTCGCCCTGGATGGGACGACCGGGCACGAGCTGAGCCACGAGATCGGTCAGCTCGGCGAGCTGCTCGAGGACGGCTGGAAGACCACCAGCTCCCCCACTACCGGCAACCCGCTGTACGTGCGCCCGTCGGTGCTCGTGCTGTACCGCCGCGACCAGGCCTTCGCGCTGCACGACATGATCCCGCGCCAGGGCGAACCGTCGCCCGGGTACGACCTGATGATCGCCGCCCAGCCGTACCGCAGTCGGGCGTCGGCCGAGTTCAAGGTCGACCGGATCCTCGGCCCACTGGCACGCTCGCTGCGCGCCGACGGGCGGATGATCGTCATCCAGTCGACCGGGCACGACCCGGGGATGGAGATCATCCGCACCGTGTGGCCCGACGAGCAGCCGTTCACCACGCCGCGGGGCGTGCTCGTACGGCGCTTGGAGGAGTTCCTGAACGGTGGCTCGGACGAGGCGGGCGCCGGCGAGTTCCGGATCGAAGGTCACCACGACGACCAGGCCCTGTTCACGTACCGCCTGCACGCGCTCCCCGACGAGGTCGAAGGTAACCGGATCGGCACGTCCACCCTGCTGGCGGCGTGGAACGCGGCGGTGTACGTCGCCCAGATCGACGACGCCCGGCTCGACGAGAGCTTGCGCACCGGGAACTACCTGGAGGGCACCACCCAGGTGCTGCAGCGCCACGGCGGGCTGTGGTTCCAGGACGAGTCGTTCGTGGTCACCCGCAACGGGCACCACTAGGCACGTGTTCGGGCTCCCTGCGGCGATCGCCCGGACCGTGCGCGGATGGTTGCGCGCGACAGCTGACGGCATCGGCGCGGCCCACAGCCCGGCGGTCGACGCCACCGTGCTGGCGCTGCTCGACGATCCGGCCTATGAGCTGATCCCGGGCACGGCCGCCGGCCAAGCGGTCGCCGCCCTTCCCGAACGTGCGCTCACCACCGTCACGTGCTCGCCACGCGGGCAGATCCCCGCGACGCTGGCGTTGACCGCCGAGCTCGCCCTGGCCGGCCATCGGGTCGTGCCGCACGTCGCCGCCCGGCTCGTCAGCGGCCCGGAGATGCTCGCCGAGATCGCAGCGACGCTGATCGAGCACGACATCACCGACGTCTTCGTGATCGCCGGCGACGCCCCCGACGCGCACGGCCCGTACGACGGAGCGCTCGACCTGATCCCCGACCTGCTCGAGGTGGCACCCGGCATCGCCCGGGTCGGTGTCGCCGGCTATCCCGACGGACACCCGCTGCTCGACGGCGCCGCGCTGCGACATCAGCTGCTCGCCAAGCAAGCGCTGCTCGTCGACGCCGGACGCGCCGGGTGGGTGTCGACGCAGATGTGTTTCGACCCGCCGCGCATCCGTGCCTGGGTCGAGGGCGAGCGGGCGGCCGGGCTCGAGCTTCCGATCCGGCTCGGCGTTCCTGGCGTCGTCGACCGGGCGCGGTTGGTGCGGATCGGCGCCCGGCTCGGCGTCGGCGCTTCGCTCCGGTACGCGTCGAAGCAGGGCGGCACGATCGCCCGCCTGATCGCGCCGGGTGGCTACGACCCGCTCCACGTGCTGGTGCCGCTGGCGGCCGATGCGCCTCGGCTCGGCATCGAGGGGATCCACGTGTTCACGTTCAACTCCGTCGGCGAGACGGTGGCGTGGCGGCAGGCCATCGCCGACGACTGAAGCGCTGCGGGTAGCGTTCCCGCAGTGAGCGCGCTCGCCGAACGGCTCGGATACCCAGCCGACGCCAAGCTGGTGATCTTGTCGTGCGACGACCTCGGCTCGTGCCACGCCGCCAACGTCGGTGTCTACGAAGCGATCCGTCACGGCGTCGCCACGTGCACGTCGCTGATGGTGCCGGCCCCGTGGGCCCGGCACGCAGCGTCGCTGTACCAACCGAGCGACGACATCGGCGTCCACCTCACGCTCAACGCCGAGCACGAGCACTACCGCTGGGGCCCCATCACGCACGCCCCGTCGCTGTTGTCGGGCGAAGCCGGGTTCCCTCGCGACGTCGACGACCTGTGGGAGCACGCCGACCCCGACGAGGTGTACCGCGAGCTCAGGGCCCAGGTCGAGCGGGCGTTGGTGTGGGGCATCGACGTCACGCACCTGGCCCCGCACCTGACGGCGATCACGTTGCGGCCTGAATTCTTCGACTGCTACCTCGACCTGGCGGTCGAGTTCCGCTTGCCGATGCGAGTCCCGTCGACGATCACCGAGGAGCAGGCCGGGTTCCCGTTCCGCAAGCTCGCCGCCGAGGCCGGAGTGCTCTTCCCCGACCATTTCGACCACGACTGGCGGGCCGGCTCGCGCGAGCGCGTCACACGCGCCCTGCACGCGCTGCCCGCGGGCGTGACCGAGTTGCACGTCCAACCGGCCATCGACACGCCCGAGGTGCACGCCCTCACCCCACTCGCCAACGAGTGGATCGACGACCACGCGTTCGTCACCGCGACGGCGCCCCTACCGCAACTGATCGAGTCGGTCGGGGCGACGCTGATCGGCTACCGAGCGCTGCGCGACGCGATGCGCGCCGCGGACCTGCCCGGATGAGCGACGACGCCGCGCGTCTGCGCGAGGCGTTGCGCACGCTCGAAGCGGTGCGCGCCAACCGGGCGCTGCTCGAGCTGCTCGACACCGACGAACGCAACCGCCTGCTCGCCGCGGCCGGAGACGTGTTCCAGCCCGACGCCGACGCCCGCCGGCGGCATGCCAAGCAGCAGCGCCGGGCCGAGAAAGCCGAGCGGGTCCAGCGCGAGCAGGCGGCGCTCGAGCAGACCGGCATCCGCGAGGGTCGCCGGCGCCCCGTGTTCCACTCCCCCAACGTGTCCCCCCCGGTTCCGCCCGACGCGCTCGCGCTCGCGCCCGCACCGGCCGACGCGGCGGGTACGGAGGAGCGGCACTGCTACGTGTGCAAACGCCGCTACACCGAGATCCACCACTTCTACGACCAGCTCTGCCTCTCGTGCGGCGAGCTCAACCTGTTCAAGCGCACCGAGTCGGCCGACCTGCGCGGCCGGGTGGCGCTGCTCACCGGCGGGCGCGTGAAGATCGGTTACCAGGCCGGACTCAAGCTGTTGCGCGCCGGCGCCCGCTTGATCGTCACCACGCGGTTCCCCCGCGACGCCGCCGTGCGGCTGGCGGGCGAGCCCGACTTCGACGAGTGGGGCGACCGCGTCGAGGTGTACGGGCTCGACCTCCGCCACACGCCGAGCGTCGAGGCGTTCTGCGCCCACGTGGCCGACACCTACGACCATCTCGACTACATCGTCAACAACGCCTGCCAGACGGTGCGCCGGCCGCCCGAGTTCTACCGCCACATGCTCGAGCTCGAGACCGCCGCGGCCGACCGGATCCCGGCGCGGGCCCGCCATCTGCTCGGCGGCTACACGGGTGCCCGCGGCGCCGAACTGGTGCAGCGCAACGACCCGGCGCAACTGATCGCGCCCTCGGCCGAACTGTCGCAGCTGCGGCTGCTCGCCGACGACGGCCTGCACGACGCCGGGCTGTTCCCGGAGGGCCGCCTCGACCAAGACCTCCAGCAGGTCGACCTGCGCGGGCGCAACTCGTGGCGGCTGCTGCTCGACGAGGTGCCGACGATCGAACTGCTGGAGACCCAGCTCGTCAATGCGGTCGCCCCGTTCGTGCTCAACGCCCGCCTCAAGCACCTGCTCGTGCGGGCGCCGGGCCGCGACCAGCACGTCGTCAACGTGTCCGCCGTGGAGGGCCAGTTCTACCGGCGCTTCAAGACCACCCGCCATCCGCACACCAACATGGCCAAGGCCGCGCTGAACATGATGACGCGCACCTCGGCGGCCGACTATCACGCCGACGGCATCCACATGAACAGCGTCGACACCGGGTGGGTCACCGACGAGGACCCGGCCGAGATCGCCGCCCGCAAGACCACCGAACACCGCTTCCACCCCCCGCTCGACATCGTCGACGGGGCAGCCCGGATCGTCGATCCGATCATCGCCGGCGTCAACACCGGCGTGCACGTGTGGGGTCAGTTCCTGAAGGACTACCAGCCCACCGACTGGTAGCCGCCCCCTACGCGGTGGTGGCCAGCGCGGCCAGGGCGGTGGTGGCGGCGCCCGACTTGAGCAGCGTCAGCACGTCGCCCGTGTGTCCGACCGCCTTCAGACGGCCGCGCATGAACTCGACCGTGGCGTCGAACGCCGGCTCGGCGGCGACGCTCAGCGGAACCGTGAACACGACCTCGGCCCCGTCGGGACCGTCGCTGCGGACGTCCTTCTTGGTGACCTCGACGCGGTACTGGACGTTCATGCGCTGAGCTCACGGATGTCGAGCCGTTCGGCGCCGGGCACGCCCTCGAACAGGTCGTGCTCGCCGTCGTTGCCGGGGATCGGGCCGACCCGCGACTGCGCCAGGATCCAGTCCTCCCACGGGTAGGCCGCGGCCAGTTGCACCTCGTCGAGGCCGAACCAGAAGGCCTCCTTCGGATCGACCTGGGTGGCGTGGGCGAGCAGCGCTTGGGTGCGCGCCCACATGTACTCGCTGATGTCGATGCGGGTGGTGATCCGGTGGTCGCTGTCGGGGCGGTCGAGCCACGCGTCATCGAACGGCGATTCGCCGCGATGGGCGAGCAGGCCTTCGTGGATGGCGATCATGCGGCGCTTGCTCCACGCCGTGTAATACAGCTTGAGCGGGGTGAACGGCTCACCCAACTCCGGGTACCAGTCGGCGTTCCCGGCGCGCTCGAAGGCGAGCACGGAGATGTCGTGGACGCGCAGGTGATCGGGGTGCGGGTAGCCGCGCTGGTCGTCGGAGTAGGTGATGATCACCTGCGGTCTGGTGCGCCGGATGACCTCGACGAGCCGGCCGGTCGCGGCGTCGATGTCGGCCGCCCAGAACGAGTCGGGGTGGGCGTTGGCGGGCGAGTCGGGCATGCCCGAGTCGCGGTAGCCGAGCATCACGACCTCGTCGAACCCGATCACCTCGGCCGAGCGCTGCAGCTCGCCGGGCCGCATGGCGATGATCGCCGCCTTCTCGTCCTCGGGGGCCAGGCCGTGCAACGGCTGGCCCTCTTCGCGCAGGCTCAGGTTCTGCAGGTCGCCCTCCTCACCGCCGGTGCAGCACACGAGCACGGTGCGTACGCCGAGGGCGTGGTACTTGGCGCAGGTCGGGGCGCCCTTCGACGCCTCGTCGTCGGGGTGGGCGTGGACCGTGAGGAGGGTCAGGTCGTCCATCGTCGACGAGGCTACCCATCCGGCATCCGGGCGGCGGGCGGGTTGCCAGCACGGCGGCGGGCGGGTTGCGGCGGGCGGAGCTGCCCGTGCCGCATGAAGCGACGCCGATAGCTTCG
>JAEZFY010000198.1 GCA_023417265.1 Actinomycetes bacterium
GATGGCGATCCTGGTGGTCATGGGAGTGGTGCACTACCGGCGGATGACACATCACACCGCCTAGTTCGTGGGCTCCACCACGCAACAGTGCCCGGGGCAGCCGCCCCGGGCACTGGCGCGTCCGGACTCAGTGGACGTGATCGTGGCCGTCGTGATCGTGATCGTGATCGTCGTGGCTGTCGTTCTCGATCGCGTCGAGGAACACCTCGACGTCGTCGTCTTCCCCGCCGACCAGCCACACGGTGCCGGGCCCCGTCTCGTCGTCGTCGTGCCACGGCATGACACCGTCGATCGGGTAGCGGTCGACGGTGATGTCGTCGTCGCCGTCGGACACCGGGGCGACGATCGAGAGCTCGACCACCGCATCAGCGGGGTGCTGGGCGAGCATGTCGATCAGTTCGGCGACGGTGATGCCGTCACGCGGTTCGAGTTCCATTGACCTCTCCTTACGGCATCGGGTTACGGCATCGGGCGCTGGCGACGCTAGTACTCGTCGCCGAGCCAACTGTCGGCGTGTTCTAGCAGGTACAGGCTGACGTGCTTACAGCGATCGAGCGCGGTTGCGATCTGGTCGTCGTTGTTCAGGTACACGTCGGCCAGATCGAGCGCAATCCGGGCCACGATCGACAAGCTCCGCTCGGGAGCGTCGGTGACCGACGGGAAGGAGTCGATCGCCGACACCTCGACCGGCAGGTTGAGCCCGCCGACCCCGGCGATGTCGGTGGCGAGCACGAGCAGGTCGGGTGGATGCGTCAGCGGGGGCAGCGTCCAGGTGAACAGCATCGGGAACGTGAACCCGCTCGGCGGGTCGTCGTCGACGTCGTCCATCTGCATGACCTCGTCCTCGAACCCGAGCAGCGCCCGCGGGTCGACGTCGAGCGACAGGTGCAGGTCGATCGGCCCGTTGCAGGCCTCCTCGGGGTGCAGATCGACCTCCCACAGTTGGCGCAGCGAGTAGGTCTCGACGAAGTGGCGCTCGTCGTGGACGTGGAAGCCGAAGTCGATCGCTTGGCTCTTCAGGTCGGCCACGAACCCCGCCACATCGATGACTGCCACGGCATGACCCTACCCGTCGACCGCTACGGTGAGCGCTCGTGAGCAGCCCTCCCCGCACCCTCGTCGACGAGGCGCTGGCGGCGTTCGACACCGCCGCGCGGCGGGTCGCCGAGGTGCTCCGGGCCAACACGAATTGGGGGGCGTCGGGCGTCCGTCACGGCCAGTACGCGGTCGATCTCGCGGCCGATGCGGCGTGCCTCGAGGTCTTCTACGAAGCCGGTTACCGGGTCCTGTCCGAGGAGAGCGGCGTCACCGGGCCCCCCGGCTCGGAGGACGCTCCGATCGTCGTCGTCGACCCGCTCGACGGGTCCACCAACGCCTCCCGGGGCGTTCCCTGGTACGCCACCGCGATGTGCCTCGTCGACGCCGATGGGCCGGCCGTGGCGATGGTCGCCAACCATCCGACCGGCGAGCGCTGGGTCGGCGTGCGCGGTGGCGGTGCCGAACGCAACGGGGTGCCGGTGCGCGTCTCCGGTCAGACCGAACTCGCCCACGCGCTAGTCGGTGCGTCGGGGCTCCCGCGGCGCCATTTCGGGTGGGCCCAGTTCCGCGCGATGGGAGCATCGGCGCCCGACATCTGCCTGGTCGCCGGCGGGGTCACCGATGCCTGGTTCGACACGGGCGCGTGGCACGGCGTGTGGGACTACTTGGCGTCGGTGCTGATCGTCACCGAAGCCGGCGGGGCGGTCGCCGAGGTCGGCGGTGACGAACTGACCGTGCTCGATCACACCGCCCGGCGCGGCCCGGTCGTGGCCGCCACGCCGGAACTGCTCGCGGTGATCCTTGCCGAGCTCCGCGCGTAGGGTCACGGCATGGACGAGTACGTGCAGCTGTTCATCGGTGGCGAGTGGCGCGACGGCGCCGACGGCGACCGGATCGCGGTCGAGAACCCGGCCACCCGCGAGGTCTTCGCCGAGGTCGCGGCAGGGACACCGGCCGACGCCGTGGCGGCCGTGCACGCCGCCGATCACGCCCAGACGGCGTGGGCCAAGGTCGCCCCACGTACCCGCGCCGAGGTGCTCCGGGCGTGCTGGCAGACGCTCACCGAGCACACCGACGAGCTCGCCGCGCTGATCGTGCGCGAGCACGGCAAGCCGCTCGCCGACGCCAAGGGCGAGATCGCCTACGCAGCCGAGTTCTTCCGCTGGAACGCCGAAGAGACGGTGCGCATCCGCGGCGAGATCGGTCTTGCCCCGTCGGGCGCCAATCGAATGATCGTCCACCACCCGCCGGTCGGGGTTGTCGTGATGGTGACCCCGTGGAACTTTCCGGCGGCGATGATCACGCGCAAGCTCGCCCCCGCGCTCGGTGCCGGCAACGGCGTGGTCATCAAGCCCCCCACCCAGACGCCGTTGACCGCCCTGCGGATCGCCGAGCTGCTGACCGAGGCGGGCGTGCCCGAAGGTCTCGTCAACGTCGTGCCCACCAAGCAGTCGGGCGCGTGGTTCGACGCCGCGATCGCCGAGCGGGCCACCCGCATGGTGTCGTTCACGGGCTCCACCGAAGTCGGCCGGAGCCTGCTCGCCAAGGCCGCCGACCGCGTCCTCAAGACGGTGATGGAGCTCGGCGGCAACGCCCCGTTCGTCGTCTTCGCCGACGCCGATCTCGACGCCGCAGTCGACGGGGCGATGGTGGCCAAGATGCGCCACTCGGCGGAGACGTGCACGGCGGCCAACCGCTTCCTCGTCGAGGCGCCGGTCGCAGCCGAGTTCACCGAGCGGTTGGCGGCGGCGATGGCGGCGGTCCAGGTCGGGAGCGGCTTCGACGACGGCGTCACGTGCGGCCCGCTGATCGACCAGCCCTCGCTCGACAAGGTCGGCGGGCTCGTGTCGGCGGCGGTCGCCGCCGGCGCCACCGTGGCCACCCGCGGGGCGGCGCTCGACGGCCCCGGCTACTTCTATGCTCCGACCGTGCTCGCCGACGTCGCCGCCGGCGATCCGATCACCCGCGAGGAGATCTTCGGTCCGGTCGCCCCGGTGGTCGCGTTCGATGACATCGACACGATGATCGACCTCGCCAACGACACCGAGATGGGCCTCACCGGGTACGTCTACACCCGCGACCTCGCCAAGGGGCTCGCCGTGGCCGAACGGATCCAGGCTGGCATGGTCGGCCTCAACCGCGGTGCCGTGTCCGATCCGGCGGCGCCGTTCGGCGGGATGAAGCAGTCCGGCCTCGGCCGGGAAGGCTCCACCGAGGGCATCTACGAGTTCTGCGAGACCCAATACATCGCCACCAACTGGTAGCTAGCCTCGGGTCGGCCCGGGCGCATAGCTCAGTTGGTTAGAGCGTCGGCCTTACAAGCCGCAGGTCGGGGGTTCGAGTCCCTCTGCGCCCACCGTCCTCCGGCGGATCGCGAAGACGGTCGCGTCGTCTTCGCGGCGGTCGTCGCGTAGCGAGTCGCGGAGGACCTCGCACACGTCCTGCGCCGACAAACTCGGGTCGAGCCCGGCGCTGACCTCGACGAGGGTGGCGAGGCGCACGTCGAGCCCGACGTCGCGACGCTCGATCAAGCCGTCGGTGTAGAGCACCAGCGTGGCACCTGGGGCGAGCGCGATCGGCTCGGGCCGGAACGTCACCCGCTGACCGATCCCCAGCGCAGGATGGCGGGGGAGGCGCACCACGCCCGACTCGGTGCCGCGCACGAGCACCGGCGGCAGGTGGCCGGCGCTGAGCATCTCGACGGTGCCACGCCCGGCGTCGAACGTGGCGACCACGGCACTCGCCATCTCGCCCGGT
This sequence comes from Actinomycetes bacterium, assembly GCA_023417265.1. Lineage (GTDB taxonomy): Bacteria > Actinomycetota > Acidimicrobiia > Acidimicrobiales > Ilumatobacteraceae > Ilumatobacter. The sequence continues at coordinate 3,796 of JAEZFY010000198.1, forward strand.
AGGAGTGCTCGCACCAGGTCGTTGAGCTCGCCGAAGGCGGCGCCGACGTCGCCCGACCGGACGATGTAGGCGCGCAGCGCGTGGCGCAGCTGCGACATCGTCGCAGCGACCTCGAACCCGTGCCCGGCGCCGTCGCCGAGCACGACCACGGAGCGGCCGTCGGGAAGAAAGAACACGTCGTACCAGTCGCCGCCGACGCCGTAGTGCGGCGCCGCTTCGTAGACGACGCCGAGCTCGGCGCCCGGGACCGCCGGCAGCTCTTCGAGCAGCACGGCCCGCTGCAGCGTCTCGGCGAGCCGGCGGTCGCGGCGCAGCTGACGTTCGATCCCGTCGCCGACGCGCTGGGCGAACGTGCGGGCGACGTCGATCTCGGCGGCGCGCCACGGGCGCGAGCGCTGGCGCACCTGCTCGACGTACTCGGCGAACGAGCGCCGCGGGCCGAGCCGTACGCCGCCGGTCGGGTCGCGCTGGAGCTCCTTGTGGTTCGGGTCGCCACCCCAGCGCACCGACTCGATCTGCTCGTCCCGGAACCACAGCAA
>JAEZFY010000207.1 GCA_023417265.1 Actinomycetes bacterium
AGCCAGAACGCCGGCAACTCCGGTGGCGGTTACTCGGGCGGCGGCAACTCCGGTGGTGGCATCTCCGGTGGTGGCAGCTCCGGTGGCGGTAACTCGGGGGGCGGTAACGCCGATGCCGGCGGCGGGAACGCCGACGCCGGTGGTGGCGACGGTGGTAGTGGCGGCGGTGGCGGTGGCGGCGGGCAAGCTCCGGTCGCCAACGTGCCCGTGTCGGGCCGCGCCGGAGTCGCTGTCAACGCGGCCCTCAGTCAGCAAGGCGTGCCCTACCGTTACGCCACGTCGAGCCCTGGCGTGGCGTTCGACTGCTCCGGGCTGACCCACTACGCGTGGGCGCAGGCGGGCGTCTCGCTGCCGCGCAATTCGCGGGCCCAGGCGGCCTCGGTGCCGAACATTCCGCCCGGCTCGGCGCAACCCGGCGACCTGATCTTCTATTACAGCCCGATCAGCCACGTCGGCATCTACCTCGGAGGCGGCTCGCTCGTGCACGCGCCCAACAGCGGCTCGCACGTCAAGGTGTCCGGCGTGAACTGGGACAAGGTCACCGCCGTCGGCCGCCCCGGCTAGCGGCGCCAGATCGGCCGATCGCTGCGTTGCCCTCGGGCTCGTTGACCCAAGTCGCCGTCGCCCTCATGCGCCTTGCGCTCGAACGACCCGATCACCGCTAGCGGATTCTCAAGTGCCTCGCCTGGTGGTCACGGCCGCTCAGACGGGGGCCGCCAGAGCGTCGCATCCTTTGGGGAGCTTCTCGGTGCGGCGCCCTGGCTGCGCCCGGACGGTCGACGCTCGCCATTGCGGGCTCTTGCGATACCCCGATAGGGTATACGGCATGGATCGTGCAACGGCCGCTGTGCCGGGCTATCACGGGGACAAACGGGCGGTGCTGGCGCGGTTGCGGCGGATCGAGGGGCAGGTGCGCGGGATCGAGAAGATGGTCGCCGACGACACCTATTGCATCGACGTGCTCACCCAGGTCGCGGCGGCGACCAAGGCGCTCCAGTCGGTTGCCGTGCAGTTGATGGAGCAACACCTCCGCCACTGCGTCAGCGACGCGATCCAGTCGGACGACCCGGCCTACGCCGACCAGGTCATCACCGAAGCCACCAAGGTCATCGAAAGGTTGGTCAAGTCATGAGCGACACCCTCACCCTTACCGTTCCCGGCATGACGTGCGGGCACTGCGAAGCCGCCGTCAAGGCCGAGGTCGGCAAGCTGGCCGGCGTCACCGACGTCGGTGTCGACCTCGCCACCAAGGTCGTCACCGTCACGGGGAGCGACCTCGATCGTGGCGCGGTCGTGGAGGCCATCGATGAAGCTGGATTCGACGTCGCCGAGTGACGCACCTGCGCCCGCCGGCGGCGGGTTGACGCAGCTCACGCTCGACCTCGACGTCGACGGGATGACGTGCGCCGCGTGCGCGGCGCGGATCGAGCGCAAACTCAACCGGCTCGACGGCGTCACCGCCACCGGCAACTACGCCACCGAACGCGCTCGGGTCGTGCGCACCGAGCGGGCACCGGCGCTTGACGACGTGGTCGCCACGATCCGGTCGATCGGCTACGACGCGCGGTTGCGCCCGGATGCCGGCGCTGCCGCCGGCCGCGAACCCGTCGACCGGGCCGCCGCACTGCGGCGCCGCCTCGTCGTCGCGATCGTGCTCGGCGTGCCCGTGCTGGCGCTGTCGATGGTGCCCCCGCTGCAGTTCTCGGGCTGGCAGTGGGTGGCGTTGGCGCTGACGACTCCGGTCGCGCCGTGGGCGGCGTGGCCGTTCCATCGGGCGGCGGTCCTCAACGTGCGCCATGCGACCGCCACGATGGACACCCTGATCTCGGTCGGGGTCACGGCCGCCTACCTGTGGTCGCTGTGGGCGCTGGTGTTCACCGAGGCTGGCGACCTCGGCCACCACATGGAGATGTCGATGACCGGGGGCGGCACCGGTCACATCTACCTGGAGGTCGCGTCGACGGTCGTCGCCCTGATCTTGGCTGGCCGGTACGCCGAGGCCCGCTCCAAGCACCGGGCGGGTGAGGCCGTGCGCGCGTTGCTCGCGCTCGGTGCCCGCACCGCCTCCGTCCTCGACGAGCACGGCCGCGAACAGGAGCTGCCGGTCGAGGCGCTCGCCGTCGGCGACCGGTTCGTCGTCCGTCCCGGCGAGCGGATCGCCACCGATGGCGTCGTCGATGCCGGGCGGTCCGCCGTCGACACCGCGCTCGTGACCGGCGAGAGCGTGCCGGTCGACGTGGGCCCCGGCGACACCGTGATCGGTGCCACCGTCAACACCAATGGCCAGCTCGTGGTGCGCGCCACGCGCGTGGGCGCCGACACGCAGCTCGCCCAGATCGCCCGGCTCGTCGAAGACGCACAGTCGGGCAAGGCCGACGTGCAACGTCTCGCCGACCGTGTGTCGGCCGTGTTCGTGCCGGTGGTGATCGGCATCTCGATCGTGACGCTGGCGGGTTGGCTGGTCGCCACCGGCGACACCGAGCGGGCATTCGCCGCCGCGGTCGCGGTCCTGATCATCGCCTGCCCGTGCGCGCTCGGACTGGCGACCCCGACCGCCCTGCTCGCCGGCACCGGCAAGGGCGCCCAGCTCGGGGTGCTGATCAAGGGTCCCGAAGTGCTCGAACACGCGCACCGGGTCGACACCGTCGTGCTCGACAAGACGGGCACGATCACCACCGGCCGGATGGCGCTGACCGCCGTCGAGCCGGTTGCCGCGCACACGTGGCAGGAGATCTTGTTCCGCGCCGGCTCGCTCGAATCGGCCAGCGAACACCCGATCGGTCGGGCGATCACGCGGGCGGCCACCACCGCGTTCGGTCGGCTCGAGCCGGTCACCGGCTTCGAGAACCTGCCTGGTGCCGGCGTGCGCGGCGTCGTCGCCGGCGAAGCGCTCGAGATCGGCCGAGCTGACCATGCGCCAGGGGTCGCGCGTGCGGCCGACACGCTCGTCGCCCTGCGCAACGCGGACACCGGCGAGCTCTTGGGCACGCTCGCGGTAGCCGACACGGTGCGCGCATCGAGCGCGGCGGCGATCACCGAGCTGCGCCAGCTCGGACTCGACCCCCTGCTCGTGACGGGCGACCATCACGGCGCCGCCCGCGCCGTGGCCGCCGCGGTCGGCATCAGCGACGACGGCGAGCATGTCATCGCCGGCGTGCGCCCGGCCGAGAAGGTGGCCGTCGTGCAACGGCTGCAGGCCGCTGGCCGGCGGGTGGCGATGGTGGGCGACGGCATCAACGACGCCGCTGCGCTCGCCCAGGCCGATCTCGGCATCGCGGTCGGTGCCGGCGCCGATGTCGCCATCGAAGCCAGCGACCTGACACTGATGCGGCCCGGGCTGAGCGCGGTCGCCGACGCCGTTCGCCTCAGCCGGCGCACGCTGGCGACGATCAAGGGCAACCTGTTCTGGGCGTTCGCCTACAACGTGCTGGCGATTCCGCTCGCCGTCAGCGGCCAGCTCTCGCCGCTGGTCGCCGGCGCGGCGATGGCGTTCAGCTCGGTGTTCGTGGTCGCCAATTCGCTGCGTCTCGCCCGCTGAGGTGGCGCCCCTCCGCACCGGTAGCGTGCCGCGCTGTGACGCGATCCAAGGGGGGCCACCCGGGGACCTTGGGGCTCGCCTTCGGCACGCTCGGCATCGTGTTCGGCGACATCGGCACGAGCCCGATCTACGCGCTGCGTGAGGCGTTCGAGCACTCCGGCCTGGTGCTCACCCACGACACCGCCTACGGCATCGCCTCGGTGGTGTTCTGGTCGCTGATCCTCGTGATCTGCGTCAAGTACTTGTTCTTCGTGATGCGCGCCGACCACAACGGTGAAGGCGGCATCCTCGCCTTGACGGCGCTCGTGCTTCCTGAGCGTGGCCGTCAGATCACGGCCACGGCCGGTGCGCTCGTGGTGCTCGGCGTGTTCGGCACGGCGCTGCTGTACGGCGACGGGTTGATCACTCCGGCGATCTCTGTGCTCTCGGCCGTCGAGGGGTTCGAGGTTGCCACGTCGGCGTTCGCCGACTGGGTGATCCCGGTGGCGATCGCGATCCTGGTGGTGCTGTTCGCCGTGCAACAGCGCGGCACGGCCGGCATCTCCAAGGTGTTCAGCCCGGTCATGGTGGTGTGGTTCGTGGTGATCGGGCTGCTCGGTCTGCGCCAGATCGTCGGCCATCCCGAAGTGCTCCAAGCGGTGTCGCCGACGTGGGCGGTGCAGCTCTTCGCCGAGCATCCGTGGCGGGCGTTCTTGGCGCTCGGGTCGGTGTTCCTCGTGGTCACCGGCGGCGAGGCGCTGTACGCCGACATGGGCCACTTCGGGCGGATCCCGATCGCGATCTCGTGGTACACGATCGCGATGCCGTGCCTGTTGTTGAACTACTTCGGTCAGGCGGCCCTGATCGCCGACCCGGACCGCCACCACGTCGGTCGGCCGTTCTACGACATGGCACCGGACTGGGGCATCACGCCGCTCGCGATTCTCGCCACGATGGCCACCGTGATCGCCTCGCAGGCGTTGATCTCGGGCGCCTACTCGCTGACGGTGCAGGCGATGCAACTCGACTACATCCCGCGCCTGCACGTGGTCCACACGTCGAGCCAACACATCGGCCAGGTGTACGTGCCACTCGTCAACTGGGCCCTGATGATCGGGTGCGTGAGCCTCGTGCTGGCGTTCCGCACGTCGAGTGCGCTGGCGGCCGCCTACGGCATCGCCGTGACGACGACGATGCTGATCACGACGCTGATCTTCTACCGGGTCGTGCGCGACCGCTGGCAGTGGTCGGTGCCCAAGGCGCTGCTGATCCTCGTGCCGATCATGGCCGTCGATGCCGCGTTCCTGGGTGCCAACATCCCCAAGATTCCCGACGGTGGGTGGTTCCCGCTCGCCGTCGGATTCGTGCTCGTCGTCCAGATGACGACGTGGAACAAGGGCCGCAAGCTCGTCGCTGCGCGCATCCGCAAGGGTCAGCGCTCGGCGATCGAGGTCGTCAACGAAGCGGTCGACCGGGCGATCACGCGGGTGCCGGGTACGGCCGTGTACCTGTGCAAAGACCCCGCCGCGGCGCCGGCTGCGGTGATCACCAACCTGCGCCACAACCGGGTGCTCCACGAGAACACGATCTTCTTGTCGGTCGTGGTCGACAACGTGCCGCGGGTGTCGCACCGTCGCCGGGCCCACTGGGCCCGGGTCGGCCATGGCGTGATCCAGGTGCGCCTGCACTTCGGCTACATGGAGTCGCCCGACGTCGAAGAAGCGCTGACGCACATGACCCTGCCGGCCGACATCGAGCTCGGGCCGGTCGACCAGATCACGTACTTCCTCGGCAAGGAGTCGGTCGAGTCGGGCTTTGCCGAAGGCATGCACCCGTGGCGCGAGCACCTCTTCGTGCTGCTCGACCGGGGTGCCGCCTCGGCTGCCCGCTTCTTCCAGCTGCCCCCCGACCAAGTCGTCGAGGTCGGCACCCACGTCGTCATCTGACCTCCTGAGAAGTTTGCGCCGTAGCGGCGCCAACTTCTCACGAAGTCGGCGGTCAGGCGGCTCGGCGCAGGGCGATCAGCTCGACCAGTTCATCGATCGTGGCCGCCAAGGCGGCGTTGATCTCGACGTCGGTGACGCGGTCGACCTGCCAGCCGATCCGGCGGAGTTGGCGGTCGCGGGCCTTGTCTTGCTGGGCATCGAGCCGCCCGCCATGCCAGGTGACGTGGTCGACCTCCAACGCCCAGCGGATGTCGGGGAGCGCGGCATCGGCATGGATCACGACGCCATCAGGCAGCTTGATCGCGTACTGACGCACGAGCCCGCGAATGCCGCGCCGGGTGAGCGCGTTGAACACGATCAGTTCCAAGCCCGAGTCGGCCGGTTTCTGCCAGGCGGAGCGCGTGCTCAATACCCGGTTCACGCGGGCGAGGCCGCGGCGGCCGCGGCCCGCCATGCGGCGTCGCATCGCCCACAGCGTTGGCACGCTGGCGTGCTTGTCGAGCACCCACTCGGTCAGCCGCTCGAACCGATCGTCGTCGAGGTCGTTGGCGCAGTCGAACCAGGCCCGCGGCGGGGTCGCCAGGCGGATGCCGTCAGGACGCAACACCGAGTCGGCGGCGTCGAGCACGTTCGTGCGGCGAACGACGGTCGGGCCGGCGAGGGGATGCGCGGCGGGCGGGGCGAGCACGATCGGTTGCTCCGGCCGCCACACGTGGCGGAACTGCCAGAGCCGTGCCGCGGCAGGCCCGGAGACGACCACACCCGGAGCGGCCGCGCATGCCGCGGCACACCGCGACTCGAACGTGTCGGGGGACGTGGCGACTCGGTAGACGCCATCGTGGCAGCGGGTCAGCACACCAGCCGTGACCAGCCGTCGAACCTGGTGGATCGACGTGCCGTCGGCGACCATCTGGTCGAGCGTGACGATCCCGTGGGTGCCGGCGATCGCGGCTGCCAGGGTGGGCGAGAAGTGCGCCATCGGGAACCTCCGTGTGTCGCGTGGAACGGAGGGAAGCCAGCCGGCGTGGAACCTACCGGCCCCGTCCCCCGAGTCCAACCGCCCGACGACCGCGTGAGAAGTTGGTGCGCCGACGG
>JAEZFY010000349.1 GCA_023417265.1 Actinomycetes bacterium
CGTCAGGCCTGCTCAGCGTGCTCGCCCGCGGGCGTGTCGGCGAGCCGCTGGACGACCAGGGCGGCGCCCTGGGCGGCCGCCAACTGGGCGGCCTCGCGGCGCCACCCGGGCGCTGCCGTGCCGTCCCCGAAGCGCTCGTCGGCGAGCGCCTGAAGCCGGATCGTCTCGGCGAGCCACCACGTCTCGTGGCGCGTCTCGGCGTCGCCGCGAGCTTGCGCGAGGACCGCGACCGCACGCGCTTCGCCGAGCTCGAGCAGGGTCGCCCCGTAGAACGTGCGCAGCATCGAACGCAGCACCCGTTCGGGGCTGTCGGCGATCGCCGCCATCCGCGCGTCGAGGGCGCTCACGTCGACCGCCTGCCCGAGCCGCGCCCGGGCCCACATCCCGAGCAGCTCGCACGAGGCCATCTGGTGCACCACGAGCCCGTTGTCGTCGGTGAGTTCGGCCCGGTCGAGTTCGGCGAGCACCGCAGTGGGCTCGTCGAGCAGGGCTTCGAGGATGACGATCGTAAGGGTCACCGCCGCCGAGGCCGTCGGATCGACCTCGGCCCGGTCGGAGAGCCACGCCCGCACCCTGCGGTGAGCGTGGTCGCGGGCGGCCTGCACGTCGCCGACGACGGCGCTCGCCAACGCCCCGGCGACGGGGGCGAGCACGATCGGTACGTGGTCGGGGCGGTCGTCCGGGCCGGTTCCCACCCGGGCGATCATCCGTTCCAGCGACGTGCGGCCGCCGACCAGGTCGCCGGTCAGCCAGTCGTAGGCACCGATCATGTACTCGGTGAGCCCGAGCGCGTACTTGTCCGACGTCCGTTCGGCGAGCGCGCGGATGGCGCTCTGGTCAAGCTCGCGCAGGTCTTCGCGTTCGTCGACCTGATCCCACATCAGGAACAGCCCCAACGCCCGGGCGCCGTCGTGGTCGACCCGCTCGGCGAACTCGAGCACGCGCTCCCCCGCGCGGTGGCGGCCTTCGTCGTCGCCGAGCCGGCGCACCGCCAACCCGGCGATCGACTCGAGCGCTTGCACTTCGGCCAGTTCGACGGCGGGCGAGCGCGGTGCCGCGGCGAGCACTTCGAGGGCCCGTTCCGCCAACGCTTCGGACTCGTCGTAGGCACCGCGCCAGCGCCCCACGTCGGCGGCGCGGATCGCCGCTCGGGCGGTTTCGACGGGGTCGCCGACAGCCAATCCGGCGAGCCGGTGGTGGGCGATCGGTTCGGCCTGGTCGGGGCCGTCGCCCCAGGTGTCGAGCAGGGCGTTGGCGACACGGTGGTGCAGCCGTGCCCGGCGCAGCGGGGTGACCTCGGCGAGCACCGCGTCGCGCACCAGGGCGTGCGTGAACCGGTAGGCGAATCCGTCCCCGTCGGGCACGAGGATCCGCGTCACGATCGCCGCGTCGAGCGCGTCGAGGCAGTCGTCGGGCGCGCGCTCACTGGCCGCGATCACCGTGCGCACGTCGAAACGGCCGCCGACGGTGGCCGCCACCTCGAGCTCGCGGCGGGTGTCGGGGGGCATCTGCGCCAAACGATCGCGGACGACGTCGCGGATCGCGGCCGGCACCTGGTCGGGATCGGTGATCCCGCGCTCGCCGGCCAGCCGGGCCAGCTCGGCCACGAACAGCGGGTTGCCCCCGGCCCGGCGTTGGACCCGTTCGGCGATCTCGGGCGACGGTGCGGCGCCGGCCGTGAGCTCGATCAGGCGGGCCACGTCGGGCGTGCTCAGCGGTGACATCGCCACGCGGTGCACCGACCCCAGCCGGGCGAGCCGGCCGAGCGCGGCAGTGAGGTTGGTGCCGGGCACCGTCTCGGGCGGGCGGTGGGCGGCCACGACGAGCACCTTGCGGGCACCGAGCCGTTCGGCCGCCAGCAGGGTCACGTCGAGGGTCGCCCGGTCGGCCCAGTGGAGGTCGTCGAGCAGCATCACCAGCGGCGTCGCCGCGAGGTCGTCGAGCAGCGCGGCGAACTGGTCGGCCAGCTCGATCGGTGACAGGGTCAGCGGCGTGGCGTCGTCGGCGGTGGCGAACTGGTACAGGGCGTTGGCGGTGACCGGCACCGGAACCGGTTCGCGTTCGGCGATCACGGCACGGACGATCTCGATCGCCGGCCACAACGACGGGGCCAGGCCCGATTCGACGCACCGCCCGATCGCGACGCGCCAGCCCGCGCCCCGGGCGTGGGCGAGGAACGCGTCGCACAGCGTCGACTTGCCGATACCCGGCTCGCCTTCGACGAGCACGACCTGGGTGTGCCCGCGGGCGGCCAGGGCGAGCGCCCGCTGGAGCTGCTCCCACTCCGCGGCGCGGCCGACCAGCTCGACGGTGCGGGGCGGCTCGGCGCGCTCGGCGGGTGCCGGTGGTGTCGCCGCCTCGGGCACGGCGAGCAGGGCCGGATCATGCGCCAGGATTCGTGCTTCGAGCTCGCGCAGCTCGGGGCCGGGATCGAGTCCGAGTTCGTCGAGCAACGTCGCCCGAGCCGCCGCCACGGCGCGCAGCGCGTCGGCCTGGCGGCTGGCCCGGTAGAGCGCGAGGGCGAGCTGCGCCCACAGCCGCTCGCGCAGCGGCGATTGGTCGACCGCGGCTTGCAGCGCCGGCACGGCTTCCGTGTGGCGGCCGAGCGCGAGCAGCGCCTCGAAGCGCTCTTCGGTGGCCTGGAGGCGTGCTTCCTCGAGGCGCACGACGATCGGACGGATCTGGTCGTCGGGGCCCACCCCGGCGAGGGCCGGTCCGCGCCACAGGCCCAGCGCAGCGTCGTTCTGCTGGCGCGGTTGGGGGGGGTTGCGGGCCGCCGCCGAGCGGCGTGCGGCGGCGTGGGCGGTGTCGAACTCGTGCACGTCGACCGCCTCCGGAGCGATCCGCAAGGCGTAGCCGGGCGCTTCCGACACCAGCAGCTGGGCGGCTGTGCCCGTGACCCGGCCGGGTTCGAGCAGGCGCCGCAGCCGCGACACGTAGCTCTGCAGGGTTCCCAACGCAGTGCGCGGTGGATCGTCGCCCCACAGCCGCTCGATCAGCCGCTCGACCGGCACGACGCGTCCCACGTCGAGCGCCAGGTGGGCGATCAGGGCACGTTGCTGCGGGCCGCCGAGGTCGAGCGTTCCCCCGTCGCGACGAACCTCGACCGGTCCGAGCAGGTGCACCGACAACATCGTCGGCGGTCTTACCACGTCACCGGTCCTCCCACGTCGGTGGTCTTACCAGACGGCGTCGATGCGCGGCACGAGCAGTTGTGCGTGCTGGTGCACGGCGAGCTGGCGCGCCTGCTCCAAGAGCTCCGTCGCAGCGGTGCCCGCGCCGAAGCTCCGATCGGTGAGGGCTTGCAGGCGGATCGTCTCGGCGAGCCACCAGCGCTCGCCGGTCGAATCGGCGAGCGCGCGCGCCTCGGCGAGCAGGGCGACCGCCCGGGGGTCACCGGCCGCCAACAGGGCCTGGGCTGCGAACGTGCACACGGCCGGCCGGTAGCGCCGGCCATCGTGGGCGAGCACGCGGGCGACGGCGGTGCCGGCCCGTTCGCCGGCGTCCGGCGCGCCCGCCATCGCCCCGGCCCATGCGTCGAGCACGGCGCACACGGCCAGTTCGTAGTCGACGAACGCGTGGACGTCGTCGAGGTCGACCGCGGCCAGCGCCGCGTGTACCCGTGCCGGCTCGTCGAGCAGGGCCTCGGTGAACGCCCGGGTGACGCCGAGCATCACCCGGCCGGTGGGGTCGACCCCGGCGCGGTCGGCCATCCATCCGCCGGCGCGTTGGTAGGCATACAGCCGCGCTCCGGCCACGTCGCCATGCACGGCGCACAGCAGGGCCGCCGGTGTCGGCATCATCGGCACGGGCAAGAAGTCGGGTGGCTGGCTCGGGTCGGCGGGGCCGAGCGCGGCGAAGGCGGCGTCGAAGTCGGCGTGGGCCACGTCGAGCTCGCCGCGCATCAGCTCGTTGGAGGCGAGCATGTAGTGGCACATCACGAGCGCGTACCGGTCGCTGGTGCGCTCGGCGAGCTCGCGCAGGGCGGTGGCCATCGCCGCCCGCCGCGGCTCGTCCTGGTCGAGGTCGTTCCACGCCATGTACAGACCGAGCGCACGCGGCCCGTCGCGGCCGACGCGGTCGGCATGCGCGAGGAAGCGTTGCGACAGCTCGCTCTCACGGGCCGGATCACCGGTGCTCGAGCGCCGGTAGGCGGCGGCGGCCAGCGCTTCCAGAGCGCCGATCTCGACGAGCGCCAGGTCGGGGTGGTCGCCGGTCTCGGCGAGCACCGCCACGGCGTGCTCGGCGAGCGTCTCGCTCGCCTCCGTGGCGCCCCGCCAGCGGGCCCAGTCGGCGCCGCGCACGGCGGCCCGGGCGGTATCGAGCGGGTCGCCGACGATCCGCGCGGCGAGGCGGTGGTGGGCGATCGGTTCGGCGTGATCGGGGCCGTCGCCCCACACTGCCAGCAGCGCGTCCGCGGCGCGGTGGTGGAGGCGTGCGCGCCGCAGTGGAGTGAGCTGGGCCAGCACGGCGTCGCGGACGAGCGCGTGGGCGAACCGGTACCCCGCGCCCTCGGGGACGATGATGCGGGTGACGATTGCGGCGTCGAGCGCGTCGAGGCAGCCGTCGGCGTCGCGTTCGCTGGCGGCGATCGCCGTGCGCAGGTCGAAGCGCTCGCCGAGTGTGGCGACCGCTTCGAGCTCGCGCGACGTGTCGGGCGGCAGCTGGGCGAGGCGGCTCCGCACGACGTCGCGGATCGCCTCGGGCACGGCATCGGTGTCGGCGATTCCGCGCTCGCCAGCCAGACGTGCCAGCTCGGCGACGAACAGCGGGTTCCCGCCGGCGCGCCGCCACACCCGCTCGGCGACCTCCGGCGAGGGCGCGACCCCCGCCGTGAGCTCGATCAGTTGGGCGACCTCGTCGACCTCGAGCGGGGCGACCGTCACGCGGTGGACGCCGGGCGCCCGCGCCACCCGGCCGAGCACCGCGGCCAGCTGGGTGCCGGGCACGGAGTCGATCGGGCGGTGCGTGGCGAGCACCACGATCGGCCGCCGGGCGAGCCGCTCGGCAGCCACGGCGACGACATCGAGCGTCGCCTGGTCGGCCCAATGAAGATCGTCGAGCAGCACCAGCAGCGGGCCCGTGTCGAGCACGTCGAGCAGCTCCCCGAAGCGGTCGGCGAGCTCGACGGCGGACAACGTCAGGGCGACCGGTTCGGCCGTGCTGACGAAGCGGTACAGCAC
>JAEZFY010000019.1 GCA_023417265.1 Actinomycetes bacterium
CCCTGGGAGATCGTGGCGCCCGGTCCGCTCGCCGCGTTCTTGAGCGTCGGTGGGGAGACGACGCAGAAGCTCACCGCCGAGCTGACCATCACCGGCGCTCCCAAGGTGGAACTCGGGCTGAAGTGCACGCTCGGTCTGACGCTCAAGGTCGGGTTCTCGTACGACGGAACGACGGGCGCCGTCACCGACCTCGGCAAGGCGTCGTTCGACAAGGACGACTGCCCGAAACCGGTGTTCAACGCCCAACTCGGGGCGGGCGAACCCGGGCCTGGCTTCAAGGCCGAGGTCAAGCTGGGGTTGCCGATCGAGGCGCCGATGGACGTGATCGCCGGGGGTGTCGTGGTCGGCAAGATCGCCCGCTGGCTCGGGTCGCAGGTCGGGCTTCCGAACCTCGGACGGATCAAGGCCGTCAGCCACTCGATGGGCCCCACGCTCACGTTCACGTGGGAGAACGCCGTCTCGACGATCGCCGCCCAGGAGGCCGTCTCGGCGATCGTGCTGTCGCTCGACGCCGAGACCAAGCTGACCGCGATCGAACCGTTCCACTGGATCCTCGCCCGGTTCGGGATCGGGGCGGGGGTGGGCGAGTTCGGGCTCACGCTCTACAAGGTCGAACTGCCGATCGCGAGCGGCTTCAAGCCTCTCAACAAGGTCGAGGCCAAGGCCCTGGCAGGCAGTGACGGCACCGATGACCTACCGATCGAACCGAAGTTGTACGTGCACGAGGGCGATCGGCTGACGCTGGAGTCGACCGTCGCACCCGGATCGGGCGGGGGTGCGAGCATCGAAGCCGCCGAGTTGGACTCGGCGAAGGTGTATCGGGTGGTCGCCACCGTGCCGACGGACACGGCGCTGTTCAGCGCCACGGTGGTGCCCTCCAGTGGGGCCCACGCAGCCGGCGGAAACACCACCATCAAGGTCACCAAGCACATCACCGAGTCGGTGTGCGCCGAACTCAAGGACGGCCAGACACTGGCGCTGGTCGGCTTCGCCGAGTTCTCGCTGCTGGGAGTCGACGTCTCGATCCCCGCCTGGGGTGGCACGTTCGAGATCCAGTGCGTCGAGGGCACCGCCAAATGGGACGAGACCGAGGTCGAGGTCGAACTCGACGATCCCATCGATGTCGACGTCGTCACCTCCGGCGCCCGCGACAGCCGCTGGGCGCTGAGCGGCAAGCCGGTCGACCACGGCGACATCTGGCTCCCCGGCGCGCAGGGCTGGCTGTCGAACATGCCCGAGTGGCTGCGCGTCGTCGACGACGACGGGAAGGCTGCCGGCACCGTCGCCGGAACGCCGGACGACCCCGAGCAGGAGGCCCCGGTTGCGTTCCACTTCGAGGTCGCATCAGAGCCGTCCACGACCGATTGCTGGGAGCCGCGCGAACAGAACGTCTACTGGGCCAGCGAGCACCGCGGCGTCCCGGTGATCAAGGTCAAGGAGAAGGACCCCTGTCATCTCGAAGTCGTCGAGGACTCCGTCACCGGCCCGGGCACCGAGACGTTCACGGTCCGCACGCGCGGGATCGAAGCCGACCAGCTCCAGGTGTCGTCGCCCGAAGACTGGGTGACCGTCCTGACATCTCCGTTGCCGACGCTGACCAGCGACCGCGACGACCAGACGCTCGAGGTTCAGATCCGGATCCAGCTGCGCGACCGCTCGTGTGAGCTGCAGATGCCACGCAACACCACGATCACCGTCTCGGCCGGCACCCGCGGCAGCGACACACTGCTCGTGATCGACCCCAAGGTCGAGCCGTGGCCCGACTGCGGCGCCGAGTTCGTGCCGCCCTACGTCGAGATCGGCAACGGGGGTACCGGCAGCTCGTCGCTGCGGTTCCGCGGCGACGTCGAGGAGGGTTCGGCCGCCGAGTGGACGATCAACGGTGGGCCGGCCTGGCTCACCGTTACCCCGCAGGGCGGCGAGATCCAGAACCAGGGCTCGGCAGGAGTCTCGTTCACGGCCATGTACATCGAGCCCGACTGCAAGGAGACGATCCCGTCACGCACGGGCACGTTCACGGCGACCGTGACGTGGACGACCTACGAGACAATCGGCGACGTCGAGATCCCCACGAAGCACTCCGAGACGGCGACGATGACCGTCAAGCGGATGCCGATCCCACCGTCCGGCGACGACTGCGACCCCCCGGATCCGCCCGACGACGGCGGGGCGTGGGGTGACCCGCACATGATCTCGCTCGGCGGCGGGCGCTGGGAAGGCCAGACGCTCGGCGAGTTCATCTACTCGCGGACACCATTCCCGGCGGGGTACGACCCGGAGCACCCGCCGGCCGACTTCGACCCGTACGAGGTCGTCGCCTATCACGCGCCGACATGGGACCCCGACGGTGCCGCCCGTCAGCCCACGAGCGTGTACGCCGTGGCGGTCAGCTACGGCGGGCATCGCGCCGAGGTGTACCAGGCACTGGGTGCCGACGACATCTACGTCGATGGCGTAGTGGTGCCGCTGGGCAACGGCGTCCCGGTCCAGCTCGCCGATGGCTTCTCGATCGTCCGCACCGGCGGGATCGTCCGGATCGATCTTCCGCGGGTGACCGTCACGCTGCGGATCAGCGGGCTCATCGACATCACCCTCTCCGTGCTCCGCAACACCCCCAGCGAGGGCCTCTTGGGAAGCGCCGACGGAAACCCTCTGAACGATTTCACCGGGGCCGACGGGACGACGTACACGAAGGCGCAGATCGATGCCGGCTGGGCCGAGTACGTGGCCTTCAACACCTCGTGGCGCGTCACCGAGCCCGACGACTCGCGCTTCACACGCACGCTGCGGCACTTCGACTCGCCCACCGACGCCGGCTTCGACCCGGACGTCGTCGCCCTCGAGGATGACGCGCTGGAGGCGATCAAGGGATACAGCCAGATCTGCAGCGGGGCGTTCTCGGGCCGCCAGATCTACGGGCTGGCACTCGAACTGTTCGTCGACACGCCGCCTGAGCAGCTCAGCGAGTATCTGTGTCGCTACGCCGTGGAAGGCACGGCACTGACCGCTGGTTCACCGACGGCGGGCCTACGCGTGCGCATCGACGCCGACGGGCTCAAGCCGTGCACGGCGACCAGCGGGACCGACGGCCGGTACCGCTGCGAGATGCTCGTCGATCTCACCGAGGTGCGGGCCTGGGACGCAGGCACTCCATTCAGCCGTGAGGCCGTGGTCACCGGCACCTGGTCGGGCCAAGCGGCGGGCGTCACCGCCGCCACGGGGGCCGCCACCTGGTCGACTCCGGCTCCGCTCGGGGCCGGCCCGCTACCCACGACCGTCGACCTCGACATCGACCCGAACAGCGTGCCGCGGCTCGAACTGAGCGGCAGTATCACGCGGGACCTTGCGCCGTTGCCCGGTGCCTACTACATCCTGGCGACCGGCTTCGACGCCGACGACGCGCAGATGCTGTCGGTGTGGATGCCGATCGGTGCCGACGCGGAGGGCGAGTACGCGGCAGCGCGTGCGTTCCCGCCCACCACCACCCGCATCGACCTGTCGATCAGCATCGCCGGCGTGCCGGGGGCGCCCACCGAGCGGTTCGCGGCGACGGTCGACGACGTGACGCCGGGCGCCAACGAGTTCGAGTTCGACATCGACTTCGTGGTTCCCCGGGCGATCGTCCACGGGACGATCGTCGATCAGGACGGCGATCCGGTGCCCGGCGCGCACACCGTCCGGGTCGAGCCCGTGGACGCCGACGGTGCGTCGCTGGCCGCCGCGACGACCGTCGTGACGGCTGCCGCCGACGGCAGCTACCAGGCAGTGCTCCAGCTCCCGCGGGCGTCGGTCAGCGCGGCCGCCCGGTTGACGCTTGCCGGCTTCGGCGAGGTCTACCAGTCGGCGAGCGCCGCGTTGATCGCTGGCAGCGACGGTCTGCCGATCGCCGAGTTCGAGATCTCGGCGGTGACGGCGCGGGTTGCCGTTCGGGTGAGCGGCGAGCTGCTCGACGAAACCGGTGCACCACTCGGCCCGACGTCGGCCCAGGTGAGCTATCTCGACCAAACCGGCGCCACGCTCGGCTGGCGCAACTTCACCATCAGCGGACCGACCTACGAGCTGGCAGCCGAGGCTCCCGCCGAGACGACGCATGTGCGTGTCGTCGTCACGGCCGGGGCGCCCGGCGAAACATTCAGCTCCGGGTCGCTGGCGTTGGAGGGGGGCTCGGCGACGTTTGACGTCCAACTCGCGCCGGTGACGCTCACCGTCACGGGCACGATCACCGGCACGGACGGGCCGGTTCCGGTTCGGGCCTGGTTCTTCGATCAGAACAACGTGGGGCTGACGGCGCTCACGCAGCAGGTTCCGCTCGACGCGGGCACCGGTGCGTACACGGCGACCTTCCGCGCCCACCGCGATGCGCAGCGCGTGGAACTCACCTACACGATCGACGGCAACCACTACAAGCACTTGGTGCCAGGGCTGACGACGGGAGCCAACTCGACGAGCTACTCCATCGGTTACGACCCACCCACGGTCAGCGTCGGTGGGCAACTCGTCGACGCGACCGGCGCGCCGTTGCTCGACCAGCACTTCTCGGTGGCGTGGTACGCCAGCAACCAGCTGGTGCGGAACAACACGTTCGTCGCCTCCGGACCGACGTACTCGATCGCGCTCACGGGGCCGGTCGA
>JAEZFY010000028.1 GCA_023417265.1 Actinomycetes bacterium
GGTCCGGCCTGGGCGGCACGCCGATCGCGGCGGGCCGGGCGCTCGGCCCAGTCCGTGTAGAACCACAAGAACCCGAGCGGCGCCAGGATCACCAGCAGCACGACCCGACCGGCCGACGTCACGTCGATCCAGGGCTGCACGGCTGCAGCCAGGATCGCCACCATCACGGCGAGGTCGAGCCAGCGGTGCCATCGGCGGCCGATACCCCGGAACGCGCTCAACGGCCCGCGGGCGACGGCGGCGTTGAGGAACACGATCACGCCGGCGACGGCGGGCACCACCGGCTCGGTGTCCTGCAGGCCCTGCGCCACGAGCGCCAAGCCGATCAGGTACTCGGCCGCCTGGTGCACCCAGAACGGCCGCATCGCCCGATCACCCACGGGGCGCACGTTACCGAGCAGCGCCGCCTGTCGCCCGAGAACGGCGAAGGCCCGGGGCATGCGCCCCGGGCCTTCGGACGAGCGATTGCGCTAGGAGCGCACGCTCACATCATGCCGCCCATGCCACCCATCGGGTCGCCACCGCCGGGCATCGCCCCGGCGGGCTCGGGCTTGTCGGCCACGAGCGCCTCGGTGGTCAGCACGAGGGCCGCGATCGACGCCGCGTTCTGCAGCGCCGCGCGGGTGACCTTGGCAGGGTCGAGGATGCCGGCCTTGAGCAGGTCGACGATCTCGCCGGTGGCCGCGTTGAGGCCGTTCGAGCCGGTCTCCGACTCGACCGAGCGGACCATGACCGAGCCCTCGAGCCCGGCGTTTGCGGCGATGTTCCACGCCGGGGCCGTCAGCGACTCGTAGACCAGCTTGGCGCCGGTCTGCTCGTCACCGGTGAGGCTGTCGACGACACTCTGCACGTTGGCCCGGGCCCTGATCAGGGCGGTGCCGCCACCGGCGACCACACCCTCCTCGATCGCCGCGCGAACCGACGACACGGCGTCTTCGATGCGGTGCTTCTTCTCCTTGAGCTCGACCTCGGTGGCCGCGCCGACCTTGATGACGGCGACGCCGCCGGCCAGCTTGGCCAGCCGCTCCTGGAGCTTCTCGCGGTCCCAGTCGGAGTCGGTGTTGTCGATCTCGGCCTTGATCTGGCTGATCCGGCCCTTGACGTCGTCCTCCGAGCCGCCGCCGTCGACCAGCGTGGTGTTGTCCTTGGTGACGATCACGCGCTTGGCCTGGCCGAGCAGGTCGAGCGTGGCGTTCTCGAGCTTGAGCCCGACGTCCTCGCTGATGACCTGACCGCCGGTGAGCACGGCCATGTCCTGGAGCATCGCCTTGCGGCGATCACCGAAGCCGGGCGCCTTGACGGCCACCGCGTGGAACGTGCCACGGATCTTGTTGACGACCAGCGTGGCGAGCGCCTCACCCTCGATGTCCTCGGCGATGATGACCAGCGGCTTGCCGGTCTTCATGACGCCTTCGAGCACCGGGAGCAGCGACTGGACGGTCGAGATCTTGCCCTGGTTGAGCAGGATGTAGGCGTCGTCGAGGACGGCTTCCTGCCGCTCCGGATCGGTGACGAAGTACGGCGACAGGTAGCCCTTGTCGAACTGCATGCCCTCGGTGAACTCGAGTTCGGTGCCGAACGTGTTCGACTCCTCGACCGTGACCACGCCGTCCTTGCCGACCTTGTCGATCGCGTCGGCGATGACCTCGCCGATCGAGCTGTCGGCGGCCGAGATCGTGGCGACGTTGGCGATGTCGCTCTTGTCCTCGACGTCCTTGGCCTGGCTCTGGATCGACTCGACCGCCGCGGCGACGGCCTTCTCGATGCCCTTCTTGACCGCCATCGGGTTGGCCCCGGCGGCGACATTCTTCATGCCGGTCTTGACCATCGCCTGGGCGAGCACGGTGGCCGTGGTGGTGCCGTCACCGGCGATGTCGTCGGTCTTGGTGGCGACTTCCTTGACGAGCTGCGCACCCATGTTCTCGAAGGGATCTTCGAGCTCGATCTCCTTGGCGATCGACACACCGTCGTTGGTGATGGTGGGGGCGCCGAACTTCTTGTCGAGGACGACGTTGCGGCCCTTCGGGCCGAGCGTGACCTTGACCGCGTCGGCCAGCTTGTTGACGCCGGCTTCGAGCGCGCGGCGGGCTTCGTCGTCGAACTTGAGAACCTTTGCCATGTTGCTCAGGCCTCCACGATCGCGAGGATGTCGCGGCCGTTGAGCACGAGCAGCTCGTCGCCGTCGACGGTGACTTCGGTGCCGCCGTACTTGGAGTACAGGACGGTGTCGCCGACCTTGATGTCGAGCGGGATCAGCTCGCCCGTGGAATCGGCGCGCTTGCCGGGGCCGACCGCGAGGACCTTGCCCTGCTGCGGCTTCTCCTTGGCGGTGTCGGGGATGACCAGACCCGACGCGGTTTGCGTCTCGGCCTCGTTGGGCTTGACCACGATGCGGTCATCGAGCGGCTTCAGTGCCATTGCGTGCCTCCGTTGGCGGGGTTGGCTATCGGTATCGGCCGTCGGTTAGCACTCGAACCGGCCGAGTGCCAACGATAGTCGATTGCGCCGATCGTTAGCAACCGGGCCCCGAGAGTGCTAACTCGGCGCGAGTGCTCCCCGCGAGTGTTACGGCAAGCAGCCCGCGGCGCGCAGCAGCCCCAGCGTTTCCCGGAGCGGCAGTCCGACCACGTTGGTGGGGCTGCCCTCGATCCGTTCGACGAGCATCGCCCCGGCGCTCTGGATGCCGTACCCGCCGGCCTTGTCGAACGATTCGCCGCGGGCGACGTAGGCGGCGATCTCGCCCGCCGTCAGCGCGCCGAACGTGACGTCCGTCGTGGCGACGTGGGTCAAGCTGACGCCACCCGACCAGACGGCGACGGCGGTGTGCACCGCATGGGTCGCCGCTGCCAGTCGGGTGAGCATCGCCACCGCGTCGTCGGCGTCGACGGGCTTGCCGAGGATCTCGGCGTCGAGCGCCACCGTGGTGTCGGCCGCGAGCACGACCGCGTCGCGGTGACGGGCGGCGACGGCGAGGCACTTGGCGCGAGCGACGCGGCTCACGTAGTCGATCGGCTGCTCGCCGGGCGCCACCGATTCGTCGACGTCGGCGGGGTCGACGGTGAAGTCGAGCCCGGCGATCCGCAACAGATCGGATCGGCGCGGCGACGCCGATGCCAGGACGAGCCGCAGGACCGACCGCTCCGGCCGGTCAGCCACCGGAGAGGGCCATCACGTCGTCGTCGGCGGGGATCACGAAGTCGTTCGGGCCGTCGAGGTAGCCCTCGGGCAGGGTGACCTTGACAGGCCCATTGGTGTGGCCGCGCTTGATCCGCTCGCCGCCGGGCACGAGCTCGAGCGTGGGGTCGAGCGGCGCGAGCAGGTCGTCGAGCTCGGCCAACGACGACACCATCGCCAACCGGCGCCGCAGCTCGCCACCCACCGGGTACCCCGACAGGTACCACCCGGTGTGCTTGCGGAAGTCGCGCACGGCGCACCCGGCAGGTGTCAGCGGCGCAGCTCGCTTGGCGTAGCGCGTGCCGGAACGGCGGCGGCGCTCCTCGAGCACCTCGGTGCCGCTCGACTCGTAGTGCTCGACGAGCAAGCCGGCGTGGCGGCGCATCGCCGCGATGACCTCGCCGAGGCGGCGCGGCGCCGGCGTCGGACGACCGGCGAGTACCTCGATCAGGTCACCGAACAGCCACGGCCGGCCGAGACAGCCGCGGCCGATGACGACCCCGTCGCACCCGGTCGCACGCATCATCCGCACCGCGTCAGCGGCTTCCCAGATGTCGCCGTTACCGAGCACGGGGATCTCGGTGACCGCCGCCTTGAGCTCCCCGATCGCGTCCCAGCGGGCGTCCCCGGCGTAGTGCTGCTCGGCCGTGCGGGCATGCAGGGCGATCCAGGCGACGCCAGCCTCGGCACAGATCCGCCCCGTGGTGACGTCGGTGCGCAGGTCGTCCCACAGGCCCATCCGGAACTTGGCCGTGACCGGCACGCCGTACGGGCTCGCCGCGCCGACAGCGGCGCGCACGATCGCCGCGAGCAGGCGCGGCTTGGCGGGCACCGCCGCGCCCCCGCCCTTGCGGGTGACCTTGTGGGCCGGGCACCCGAAGTTGAGGTCGACGTGGTCGACCAGGCCGGCGTTGCACACGTGATCGACGGCACGGCCGAGCATCGCCGGATCGGAACCGTAGATCTGCAGGCTGCGCGGCGACTCCTCCGGCCCGAACGTCATCATCTGGCGGGTCTTGGCATTGCCGTGGACGACCGCCGTGGCCATCACCATCTCGTTGACGTACACGAGACCCGGGCCGTAACTGCGGCACATCGCCCGGAACGGGGCGTTGGTGACGCCCGCCATCGGGGCCAGCACCACCGGCGCAGCCGGGGTGAAGTCGCCGATCCGGAGGGCACGCATGCCGGGAACGGTACCGGCGCGGGTCCACGTCTAGGGTGCGGCCCATGCCCGAGCCAGTCGACCAACTTGCCGATGCGGTGGCCGAACACCCGCGGTACAACGGCGCCGACCACCTGATCGCCAACGCCGTCCACAACGGGGTCACGGTGTGCTTTGCCAACCCCGGCACCACCGAGTTGCACCTCGTCGCCGCACTCGACGCCAACCCGCACATGCGCACGGTGCTGTGCGCCTTCGAGGGCATCGCCTCGGGCGCCGCCGCCGGCTACGCCCGCATGTCGGGCGTGCCCGCACTCGGGGTGTACCACCTCGGTCCCGGCGTCGCCACCCGCCTCGCCCACCAGCACAACGCCCGCCGCCACGGCACGCCGATGCTCAACGTGATCGGCGACCAGGCGACGTGGCACCTCGCCCACGACGCACCGCTGACGTCACGCATCGACCTGCTCGGCGACTGGGTCGGCGAAACCCGCTACGCCCGGTCGGCCGAAGACTGCGGAGCCCAGGTGACGACCGCGATCGGCGACGTGCTGTCGGGCCGCACGAACGCGGTGAGCCTGGTCGTGCCGGCCGACCATTCGTGGACCGCCGCGCACCCCAACGTGCAC
>JAEZFY010000030.1 GCA_023417265.1 Actinomycetes bacterium
CCTCGAGCCGCACGGGGATCGCGATCGTGATCTCTTCGTTGAGGTTGACCTGCTGGAAGTCGACGTGGGCGACGGTGCGCCGGACCGGGTGACGCTGGAGGTCCTTGACGATCGCCGGGTAGACGACCTTGCCGTCGGGCCCGTCGATGGTGAGATCGAGCACGGTGTTGAGACCGGCCGAGCCCGACAGGGCGATGCGCAGGTCGCGGCGGGCGACCTGGATCGACAGCGGGGTCATGCCGTGGCCGTAGACGACGGCGGGGATGAGATCCTCGCGGCGCATGCGGCGGGCGTTGGCGCTCCCGGTGGAGCGGCCGGTTTCGGCGATCAGAACGGTCGACATAGCGGCGTCCGATCCTACCGTGTTACATCCGGGGTCAGACCCCCGATGAAACAATCAGCTCAGGTTTTCGCCGTGGAAGATCTCGCTCACGCTGGTGTCGTCGAACACGGCGTTGAGCGCTTCGGCGATGATCGGGGCGATCGACAGGACCTCGATCTGGGGGATCTGCTTGTCTTCGGGGAGCGGGAGCGTGTTGGTGACGACGATCCGGCTGATCTGGCTGTTCTTGAGGCGGTCGACGGCGGGACCGGACAGCACCGGGTGGGTGGCCATCGCCCACACCTCGGTGGCGCCGCGCTGGAGCAGGATCTCGGCGGCCGACACGATCGTGCCGCCGGTGTCGATCATGTCGTCGGTGAGGATGCACAGGCGCCCGGCGACATCGCCGATCACTTCCTTGGCCTCGACGACGTTGGCCTGGCCCTTGGGGCGGCGCTTGTAGATGAAGGCGATGTCGGCTTCGCAGTCGGCGAGGTGTTGCGCCATCCGTTCGGCGACCTTGATGCGGCCCGAGTCGGGCGACACGATCACTGGTGCCGAGGGGGCGTGCTGGCGGACGTAGTCCTCGAGCACGGGGGCCGCGGTGAGGTGGTCGACGGGGCCGGTGAAGAAGCCCTGGATCTGGCCGGAGTGCAGGTCGATCGAGATCATCCGCTTGGCGCCGGCGGCCTGGAACATGTCGGCGACGAGCCGGGCGGTGATCGGTTCGCGGCCTTCGGCCTTGCGGTCCTGGCGGGCGTAGCCGTAGAACGGGCAGACCGCGGTGATCCGCTTGGCCGACGCCCGGTAGGCCGCGTCGACCATCGTCAACTGCTCCATGATCGAGTCGTTGACGGAGTGCCCGTTGGTGCCGTAGTGGCTCTGCATCACGAACACGTCGGCGCCGCGCACCGACTCGGTGAAGCGCGGGCGGATCTCGCCGTTCGAGAACTCAACGATGTTGGCGTCGCCGAGGGCGACGTTGAGGTGCGTGGCGACCTCGCTGGCCAGTTCGGGGTGGGTGCGCCCCGAGTACAGGGCGAGCTTCTTGGTGGTGACCTTCTCGGTGATCCGGGCCGGCTCGCTGGGGGGCTCGGATGCTGTCTCGTTCACCATGGGGGATCGCTCGTCCGTTTCGTGTCAGTGGGGCGCAGGGGCAGTGTAGAACGGGCCGGTCGTGAGGCCCGCAGGCACTGCCGAGCCGGGCGGGAGGAAGGCGTACGGGCCGACGCGGGCGCGGTCGCCGATCTCGGCGTCGTGGCCGACGGTGTGGCTCACCGAGCAGGCGCTGCCGACCGCGCACGAGTCGAGCTGGGTGTCGGGGCCGATGTCGGTGTCGTCGCCGACGACCGTGTCGCCTTGCAGGATCGTGCCGGGGTAGAGCGTGACGTCGCGGCCGAGGCGCACCGTGACGTCGATGAACGTCTGGCGTGGGTCGAGCATCGTGACGCCGGCGAGCAGCCAGCGGCGGTTGGTGCGGTGGCGCAGTTCGCGCTCGGCGAGCGCCAGCTGCCAGCGGTCGTTGACGCCTTGGGTTTCGGTGGCGGGGGCGTCGACGGTGCCGACCCGGTGGCCCATCCCGGCCAGCCCGGCGACGACGTCGGTGAGGTACAGCTCGCCTTGGGCGTTGTCGGGGGTGAGGTTGCGCAGGGCCGGCCCGAGCAGGTCGCGGCGGAACACGTAGATGCTCGTGCAGATCTCGTCGATCGCCTGTTCCGCCGGATCGGCGTCGCGCTGTTCGACGACGCGCAGGACGCGCCCGTCGCGGTGGCGGACGATGCGTCCGTAGCCGGTGGGGTCGGCGAGCCGGCTGGTGAGCAGCGTGGCCGCGTTGCCGCTGGCGACGTGGCTGGCGACGAGCTCGTCGATCGTGGCCGCGGTGAGCAGCGGGGTGTCGCCGGGGACGACGATGACGTGGGCGTCGTCGGCGTAGTCGTCGCCGCCGATCGCGGCGAGTCCGACCGCCGCGGCGTCGCCGGTGCCGGCCTGGTGGAGCTGTTCGGCAAACGTCACGTTGGCCCACGCCGGGGCGAGTTCGACGACCTTCTTGGTGACCTGCTCCGCGGCATGGCCGACGACGACGGCGGTGCGCTGCGGGGCGACCTGCTCGAGGGCGTGGATCACGTGGAGCACCATCGGCCGCCCGCAGATGCGGTGCAGCGGCTTGGGCCGGTCGGACCGCATCCGGGTGCCGTGGCCGGCGGCAAGGACGATCGCCGTGATGCTCATCGTTCCGGGGAGAGGATTCGAACCCCTATATACGGCACCAAAAACCGCTGTCCTACCATTGAACGACCCCGGAGTGGGCGTGCTGCTCACGGTAGCGCCGACGCGCCGCGATCACCGGTCGTGATGCGGCCGAGATGACCGGTCGAGATGGGTGTGCGGGCGATCGCCCGGTAGCGTGGCGACCCTTATGGGTTCGTTGATCAAGAAGCGCCGCAAGCGGATGCGCAAGAAGAAGCACAAGAAGCTCCTCCGGCGCACCCGTCACCAACGGCGCAAATAGCTAGATCGTTCGCGTCACGATCACGTCGGCGCCCTCGCTGCCCAGCTCCTTCGTGGAGATCGCGGCGAGGGCTTCTTCGTGTTCGCCCACGAGGAACCACGTCGCCCCGCTCCCCGCGAGCAGCGGCGTCTGACCGCTCGCTTCCCCGATCCGATCGCGCCACTGCTGCATCTCGGGGTAGAGGTGCACGGCGGCCGGTTCGAGGTCGTTGGGGCCGTCGCTGGTCGGCCCACCGAGGTGATCCCAGGCGGCGTACACGGCTGGCGTCGACACCGCCAGCGGCGGCACGACCAGGGTCAGGGTGAGCTCGCGCGGGGGGAGCGGGTCGACGATCTCACCGATCCCGCGCACCCGGGCCCGCCCGCCGGCGAGGCAGTAAGCGACGTCGGCGCCGATCGCGGCGGCGAGCACGAGCGCGTCGGGGGTGGGTGCCCAGCCGGCCCAGCGCAGCGC
>JAEZFY010000055.1 GCA_023417265.1 Actinomycetes bacterium
GTCGTCGTGGTCGTCGTCGTGGTGGTCGTGGTCGTCGTCGGCGGCGTGACCGGCACGCACGGCAACTCGTGGTCGAACGCCCGCGTGTGGACCTCGCCACCGTCGGCAGTGCCGACGCCGTGGCGCAGGCTGGCGGCCACCAGGAAGCCCTCGACGTTGTTCGAGTTGGTGTCGACGTAGGCCGCGCTGGGGGCGAGCACGCTGCCCCACACCGCACGGCTGCCGGCGTCGTTGATGTGGGTCGCGTTAGGGAAGTTGAACAGCACGAACTGCGACCCGGCGCCCTGGAACCAGCCGCCCCAGTTGGGGCCGACGAAGTCGACGACGCCGGCGTCGAGCACGTTGATCACGAGCGGGCTGGTTGCCGACGGCGACGTCGCCACGCGATTCAGATAGGGCATCGCCGCGAGCTGAGCCACCGTCGTGTTGAGCACGTTGATCCGACCGGCAACGGTGGCCAGCTCCGGGTCGTGCGGTGGGACGTCGAAGCGGGGGTGGGGGAGCAACTCGACGTTGGCGCACACCGACGGCTGGAGTCCGGCGTACCACGCGCTCGCCGCGCGCAGTGCTGTGAAATCGCCGAACAGCTCGGCGAACAGTCCCGGGGCCGCGACGTGCTGGTTGTAGGTGTCGTTGACGCCGCCGATGCCCTGGGCCACGACCTGCGGTGTGCTCCCCTGGTTGCCGCCCGCCGGCACGATGTGAGTGTTGTTCCCGTTGTCGATCACCGTCAGGCCGTCGAGTGCGCCGAGGTGGGCGACGCCGTGGTTGACGCGGACGGTGCCGGTGCTGGCCGGCGCGAGGGTGCCGCCGACCAGCAACCCGACCGGCCCCGGCGCGATGTAGTCGCCGAACGAGTGTGTGAACGTGCTGGCCCGGTGGGCGGCGACCTGGTACTGGCCGGCGACGGTGAGGTTGCCGCCGATCGCCATGCCGCCCTCCGTCTCGTTCTTGGTCAGTTCGGCATCACCGGCGATCACGGCCGCGAATCCGTGCAGCAGGTTCGCAAACGACGGGGGCGGGCTCGGCGCCGCGCCGGCGGCGGGGCCGGTGACGGTCATCACGGCCGCCAAGGCGAGCACGGGGGCGCCCGCCAACAGACGCTTGATCGACTTGGGCAACACCGCGACACCTCCTGCAACGCCCCTCGCCGGGGGTGCGAGGGCACCACCCAGTCTAGGAACAAGTTTCAGGAGATGCCTAAACCAGCGTCAAGGCAACGTCAAGTTCGCCACGGGCTGTAACCGACCGTCGCCGGCTGGTCACCGTGAGTGGGGGTGTGTCAGGCCTCGGCGACCGGCGGTTCGAGCTCGTCATCGAGCGTCGGCTTGGTGGCGGTGGTCGCCAGTTCGACCGACGACGGCGGGACGAAGCCCTCGACCGAGCTGAACTTGAAGCGCTGCTTGCCCGGCTTGTCGGGGTCGGGTTCGACGTCGACGACGATGATCTCGCCAGCCGCGAACTGCTTGTACAGCAGCTTCTCGGAGAGCGCGTCCTCGATGTTGCGCTGGATCGCCCGGCGCAACGGACGCCCGCCGAGCTGCGGGTCGTAGCCGACATCGGCGAGCAGCTCCTTGGCCGCCGTCGTGACCTCGATACCCAGCCCCTGGCCCTCGAGCTGGCGCGTGAGCCGCACGAGCTGAAGGTCGACCATCTGCACCACCTCGGCCTTGGAGAGCTCGTGGAACACGATCGTCTCGTCGATCCGGTTCAGGAACTCGGGCCGGAAGTGCTGCTTGAGGGCGTCGTTGACCTTTTCCTTCATGCGCTCGTAGCTCATCGCCGAGTCGCCCGTGGTGAACCCGACGTTGGCCTTGCGCAAGTCCTGCGTGCCGAGGTTCGACGTCATGATCAGCACGGTGTTGCGGAAGTCGACCGAACGGCCCTGGCTGTCGGTGAGACGGCCTTCTTCGAGGATCTGGAGCAGCGTGTTGAACACGTCCGGGTGGGCCTTTTCGATCTCGTCGAAGAGCACCACCGAGAACGGCTTGCGGCGCACGGCCTCGGTGAGCTGGCCGCCCTCTTCGTAGCCCACGTAACCGGGCGGCGAACCGACCAGTCGGCTGACCGTGTGCTTCTCCATGTACTCGGACATGTCGAGCGTGATCAGCGAGTTGTCGTCACCGAACAGGAACTCGGCGAGGGTCTTGGCGAGCTCGGTCTTGCCGACGCCGGTGGGGCCCAGGAAGATGAACGAGCCGCTCGGGCGCTTCGGGTCCTTGAGGCCGGCGCGGGTGCGGCGGATCGACTGGCTGACCGCGGCAACCGCGTTCTCCTGGCCGATGATGCGCTTGTGGAGCTCGTCCTCCATGCGCAGCAGCTTGGCGGTCTCCTCCTCGGTCAGCTTGTACACCGGGATGCCGGTCCACAGCGAGAGCACCTCGGCGACGGCTTCCTCGTCGACCTCGTCGAACAGATCGACACCCTCGGCGCGCACCGCGGCTTCCTTGGCGGCCTTCTCCTCGAGCAGTGCCCGCTCCTGGTCGCGCAGGCGCCCGGCCTCTTCGTACTGCTGCTCTTCGACGGCGCGCTTCTTCGACTCCTGGATCTCGTCGAGCTTGCGCTCGATGTCGCGCAGGTCGGGCGGCGTCTTCATGCGCTTGATGCGCAGGCGGCTGCCGGCCTCGTCGATCAGGTCGATCGCCTTGTCGGGCAGGTGCCGGTCGGAGATGTAGCGGTCGGCGAGGTTGGCCGCGGCGACGAGCGCCTGGTCGGTGATCGTGACCCGGTGGTGCTGCTCGTACTGGTCGCGGATGCCCTTCAGGATTTCGATCGTGTGGGCGAGCGTGGGCTCGTCGACCTTGACGGGCTGGAAGCGGCGCTCGAGCGCGGCGTCCTTCTCGACGTGCTTGCGGTACTCGTCGAGCGTGGTGGCGCCCACCGTCTGCAGCTCGCCGCGGGCGAGCATCGGCTTCAGGATGCTGGCCGCGTCGATCGCGCCCTCGGCCGCACCGGCCCCGACGAGCGTGTGGATCTCGTCGATGAACAAGATGATGTCGCCGCGAGTCTTGATCTCCTTGAGGACCTTCTTGAGGCGCTCCTCGAAGTCGCCGCGGTAGCGCGAGCCGGCGACGAGGGCGCCGAGGTCGAGCGTGTACAGCTGCTTGCCGGCAAGCGTGTCGGGCACGTCGTTGTTGACGATCTTCTGGGCCAGGCCCTCGACGATCGCCGTCTTGCCGACGCCGGGCTCGCCGACCAGCACCGGGTTGTTTTTCGTGCGCCGCGACAGGATCTGCATGACCCGCTCGAGCTCGCGCGTGCGGCCGATCACCGGGTCGAGCTGGTGGTCGCGAGCCATCTGCGTGAGGTTGCGGCCGAACTGGTCGAGGATCTGGCTGTTCTTGTCCTCGTCGCTGCCGCCCTTGCTGGCGCCGACACCGGCACCCGCGGCTTGCTCGCCGCGCCCGCCACCCGAACCCGGCCCAGAGCTCCCGGCGGGGCCCTGGTAGCCGGACAGCAGCTGGATGACCTGCTGGCGCACACGGCTCAGGTCGGCGCCGAGCTTCACGAGCACTTGGGCGGCGACGCCCTCACCCTCGCGGATCAGGCCGAGCAGGATGTGCTCGGTACCGATGTAGTTGTGGCCGAGCTGGAGCGCCTCGCGCAACGACAGTTCGAGCACCTTCTTCGCCCGCGGCGTGAACGGGATGTGGCCCGACGGCGACGAACCGCCCTGACCGATGATCTCTTCGACCTGGTTGCGCACGGCCTCGAGCGAGATGCTCAGCGATTCGAGGGCCTTGGCGGCGACGCCTTCACCTTCGTGGATCAATCCGAGCAGGATGTGCTCGGTGCCGATGTAGCTGTGGTTCAGCAGCCGCGCTTCTTCTTGCGCGAGGACGACCACCCGGCGGGCCCGGTCGGTGAAGCGTTCGAACATGTGTGTCGCCTTTCTGCAAGCGGCGAATACGTATCGGCAGTGTACCGGGCGATCAGGAGCGCGCTCCGGAGCCCCGCGCGCACCCGTGCCGCTTGTTTCGGTCGCGGCCGGTCATGGCCTAGCCTCACGGTGTGTCCGCGGCCCTCGTGTCTCCTCTGCTGGCCATGCCCGGCATGGAGGCCGACCGCGAGCGCATCGAGGCCGCCATGCGAGCCGCGATCGTCACGTCCGATGCGCACCTCACCGAGCTCGCCGGGCACCTCGTCGTCGCCGGCGGCAAGCGCTTGCGGCCAGCCCTCGCGGTGGTCGCCGCCCAGGTGCACGGTGCCCCGGCGAGCGATGCCGCAGTGCGCGGCGGCGTCGCCTGCGAGCTCGTGCAAACCGGCTCGCTGTGCCACGACGACGTGATGGACGAGGCCACCACCCGACGCGGCGTCGAAACCGTCAACGCCCGATGGGGCAACCTGCAAGCGATCCTCGCCGGCGACTTCCTGCTGGCCCGGGCGTCCGAGATCGCCGCCTCGCTCGGCACCGAAGTGGCCGGGCTGCTCGCCCGCACGATCGGCTGGTTGTGCGAAGGCCAGATCGAGGAACTGCGCCACACCTACGACGTCGCCCGCCCGCAGGCGAGCTACTTCGCCTCGATCCACGGCAAGACCGCCTCGCTGTTCGGCACCTCGGCACGGATCGGCGCGATCGTCGCCGGGTTCGATCGCCCACTCGTCGACTCGCTCACCGACTACGGGAACGCCTACGGGATGGTGTTCCAGATCGTCGACGACGTGCTCGACCTCACCGCTTCGTCCGAGCAGCTCGGCAAGCCGGCCGGGCACGACATGGAAGAAGGCGTGTACACGCTGCCCGTGCTGCTCACGCTGGCCGGCGGCGGGGCCGCGGGGGGCGAGTTGCGCGACCTGCTCGGACGCCCGCTCGACGCTGCCGAGCGCGACAAGGCGCTCTCGATCGTGCGCAGCGAGCACGGGATCACGGGGGCGCTCGCCGCCGCCGGCGAGTACGCCGACCGGGCGGTTGCCGCGCTTGACGGGTTGCAGGCGACGCCTGCGGTGGAGGCGTTGCGGGCCGCGCCGGCGGCGTTGGTTGCGACTGCCGGGGTGTAGGTCGCTTTCCGGCTGTTCCGGCTGTTCCGGCGGTTTCGTCCGGGGCGTGGCGGCGTCTGAGCACGGGTCTGGGGGCCTGGGGGACACCGACGTCGGCTCCTAGCG
>JAEZFY010000075.1 GCA_023417265.1 Actinomycetes bacterium
GGCCACGACCGTGCTGACGCGTGGCGGGCGCTTGGGCGAGCGGGCGGCCGATCGCCCGCATCGAGCCGGAGGCCCGGTTGGGAACCGTGCTCTGGAGCTTGTTGAGCTGGCGCCGGAAGTCGGTGACCGACGAGTTCGGCCGGTTCTCCATGCGGCTTCGCAACAGCGGTGGGATCAGAACGGCGGCCCATGCGGCGGCAACCACGAGGAGCACCAGTTCACCCATGTGTTCCGTTTTCCTTTGCTCGGGGACAGAGACCGAACCATTGGCTGACGAGCCGGGGCGTGGTGGCGACGTGGTGCCGCCTCACGAGTCCGTCCGTCTCCTGGTTCATTACGATTCTACGACGATCGTAACACGGATGGCAACGGGAGTGATGTTTCCGTCAGTCCTCGCGGCGATACGTGCCCGAGCGGCCACCGGTCTTCTCCCACAGGGCCAACTCACCGATCGTCATCCCCCGGTCGGCCGACTTGCACATGTCGTAGATCGTCAGCGCCGCCGTGGCGCAGGCGTGCAGCGCCTCCATCTCGACGCCGGTGCGGTCGACGGTTTCGACGTAGACCTCGACGGCGACGTAGTCGTCGCCGAGGTCGAAGCTGACCGACACCGAGCCGACCAGCAACGGGTGGCACAGCGGGATCATGTCGGCGGTGCGCTTGGCAGCCTGGATGCCGGCCACCCGGGCGACCGCCAGGACGTCGCCCTTCTTCACCTCGCGGTTGGCGATCGCGGCGGTGGTCTCGGGCTTCATGAACACCTTGCAGCGGGCGACGGCCCGCCGGTGGGTGGGGTCCTTGGGCGTGACGTCGACCATCCGGGCGTGCCCGAGCGGGTCGAGGTGGGTGAACTCCAGGTCGGGCAGGGCGTCGCTCATGCCCACCGCACGCTAATCGGCGGGCCGTTCAGCCGACGACCGGCTCGCCCGTGACCACCACCTCGAACTCGTTGCCGGACACGCGCTTCAACTGGTTGAGGTCGGCGTCGTCCCATCCCGCCGACGGGGCGCCCTGGAAGAACCAGTTCGAGCCGTTGTCGGCGACGATCACCCCGTAGCGCTGCATCGCCGTGGCGATCACACGCGCCTGGCCGGTGAGCTGGGTGACGTCGTAGCCGGCGCGCAGGCGCAGGCGCAGACCCATCGGCGGCAGGTCCGGCGAGGTGTCGTTCGACGCGTAGTGGGTGGCCGGGTGCACGTACGCCCGGCGGGTGCGGGCGAACGTGATCCGGATCGCGTGGCGGATCTCGCCGGCGGCGACTTCTTCGTAGCGCACGAGCCCGGGGAGGATCGGCAGCCCGGCGGCGTCGGCGCTGGTCCACCCGGCCGGCCGCAGGGCGTTGCTGCGCAGATCCCAGCGGGCCCCGCTGTCGGCTGCCCAGCCGGCGCCGGCAGGGAACGCGCGGTACAGCTCGAACAGCTCGCACGTGCCCTGGCGTACGGCGATCACGTGGCGGTCGCCGTCGGCGTCCGGGCCACCCTCGACGGGCGCGTCGAGCGGGATGGGGAACGGACCGGGATCGCTCTCGTCGCCGTACGCGGTGTAGGTGATCGGGCGCTCGGGCGTGTCGGCCGGGACGACGACGTACGGGATGCCGTACTCGGGGTTCTCCCCGAAGTCGGGATGCAGGTTGTCGCCGCCGGTCGCCTGGATCCGGGCGACGATCGCCGCCGAGTCCGGATGCCGCGGTGCCGCGTCGATGCGCTGATTCCACGCGTTATCGGCCGGGAACACCGGGCACCCGCCGAGCATCGGTCCGCCCGCCCCACCGATCCGCGCGGCCGGTACCCCCACCGTGGCCGGCCGATCGATCGCCGTCACCGCCGCCACCACCCCCGCCGCGGCAACCAGCCCAGCGACCACCACCACGCCAGCAACCCGCGACCGAGCGCCATCGTTCATCGCCCCATCCTCCCACCCGGCCAAGCCGAGCCGTCCCGTATTGCCTCCGCTGCCTCCGATGTTCCCCCCGCACGTGACCCCGGCAGACCCGACCGGGCACCTCGACTCGCGCTGCGACAGGCAGCACTCAGCACTCGAGCCATCTCACCGACCAATCAAGGATTCTGATTCGGGATCAGATCGTTCGAGGGCAAGGCGCCCGAGGGCGAAGTTGGCTTTGGCCAACGAGTCCCGATGGGCAACGCAGCCATCGAGTGATCTGGCCCGAATCAGCCCCCGATTTGGGACATGGAGCGGGAGGGTTTGCGGAACGTCACCTGGTTGATCTGGTGGCCGGCCCACTTCGTGGCGACCGCGGCTTCGATCCGGGTGGCGACCTCGTCGTCGCTCTCGCCGCTGCGCATCGCCGCCCGCAGATCGAACTCGTCGGTGGCGAACAGGCACGTGCGCAGTTGCCCGTCGGCGGTGAGGCGGATCCGGTCGCAGTCGCCGCAGAACGGCCTGGTGACGGTGGGGATCACCCCGACGGTCTGGCCGGTGTCGCGGTAGCGCCAGCGGTCGGCCGGCGCGGCGCCCCGGGCCGGGACCGGCTCGAGCGGCCACACGGCCGCGATCGCGGCGACGATTTCGTCCTGCCCGACGACGGTGCGGCGCTGCCACGTGTCGCCGGCGTCAAGCGGCATGAACTCGATGAACCGGACCTCGACGTCGTGGTCGCGGCCGAACCGGGCGAGGGCGACGATCTCGTCGTCGTTGACGCCGCGTTCGACGACCGTGTTGATCTTGACCGGGGCGAACCCGGCCGACTGGGCGGCGGCGATGCCGTCGAGGACGTGCTCGAGCTCGTCGCGGCGGGTCATCTGCTCGAACTTGGCGCGGTCGAGCGTGTCGAGGCTGATGTTGAGGCGGGCGAGACCGGCCGCGCGCAGGCTCGGGGCGAGCTTGCGGAGGGTGGCGCCGTTGGTGGTCATCGCCACGTCGAGGGGGCTGCCGTCGGGGCGCCGGATCGCGGCCAGGCGGCGGACGAGGTCGGCGATGTGGGCGCGCAGGGTGGGCTCGCCGCCGGTGAGGCGCACGCCGTCGAACCCGAACCGGTCGGCGCAGATCCGGGCGATCCGTTCGAACTCCTCGAACGTGAGGACCTCGCTGCGCGGCAGCCAGACGAGCCCTTCTTCGGGCATGCAGTACGTGCAGCGGAAGTTGCAGCGATCGGTGACGCTGATCCGCAGGTCGCGTACGACGCGCCCGAACGGGTCGATCAGGTCCGATGCCATCGCCTCAGCTTACGTCCGTTCGCTCGTGCAACTCACCACAGGAGCTGCACGATCAGCTCGCCGCCCGGGGCGACACCGGTGCCGTCGGGCACTTCGGCGAGGGCGTTGGCGGTCGCGGTGGCGGCCAGCTGGTGGCTGCCCTGGGCGCTCGGGCGGCGCACGTGGCAGCGCCCGTCGGTGCCCCACTCGGCGACGACCCGGTCGAGGTGGAGTTTGCCGTCGGCCCGCCGGGTGACGCCCTCGTCGGCGACGGCGACCACCCGCGGGCGGCCGATGTGGTTGTGCCCCATCATCTGCCGCAGCGCCGGGCGGGCGAGCACCTCGAAGCTGACGAACGCCGACACCGGATTGCCGGGAAGCCCGAACACGGGGGTGGCCCGGCCGTCGCCGGTGGCGAGCATCCCGAACGCGAACGGTTTGGCGGGTTTGATCGCGATCTGCATCCAGTGCATGTCGGCGATCCGGCCGAGCACGGCCTTGACGACGTCGTAGTCGCCCATGCTGACGCCGCCCGACGTGACGATCGCGTCGCACTCGGCGGCGGCTTGGCGGAGCACCGCTTCGAGCCGGTCCTCGTCGTCGGGCACGACCCCGAAGTCGTCGACGTTGCAGCCCGCGTCGGCGAGTGCGGCGACGAGCATCGACAGGTTCGTTTCGCGGATCTGGCCAGGCTCGAGCGGGCCGCCGTCGCTGACCAGTTCGTCGCCGGTGGCGAGTACCGCAACGCGAGCGCGGCGGTGGACACGCACGGCGGTGGCGTTGACGCTGGCGAGCACACCGACGACCGGCGGTGTCACCACCGTCCCGGCGGTGAGCACGCGATCGCCGGCGGCGATGTCGCTGCCGGCCGGGCGCACGGCTGCGCCGGCGGGCACGGCGGCGCGGATCGCCACACGGTTGCCGCCGTCGAGGCGTTCGGTGTCTTCGACCATCACCACCGCGTCGGCGCCGGGGGGGATCGGTGCGCCGGTCATGATGCGGATCGCCTCGCCCCGCTCGAGCCGGCGTTCGGTGAACGCCCCGGCGGCGAGCTCGCCGACGACCGGCAACTCGACCGGCGCGTCGGCGGTAGCAGCGGCCACGTCGGCGGCGATCACTGCGTACCCGTCGACGGCGGTGTTGGCGAACGGCGGCACCGCTTCCGGAGCGACCACGTCGGCGGCGAGCACGTACCCGGCAGCGTTGGTCGGCGTGGTCTCGATCACCGGCAACGGGGGGCAATGCGCCCACACGAACGCTTGGGCTTCGGCGAGCGGTGTCACGCCGGTGACCGTACCCGGCGGGCGCCCGCCAGACTGATGCGATGGCCGCCGCGTTGCCCTACCAGTCGTTGCCGGCCGACGGGTACGCGGTGCGCTGGGCGACGTGGGACGCCGAGCACACCGAGCAGCTCACGCTGGCGTGGGAGAACGAGGCGTGGACCGCGGCCGGGCGCGTCGGCGGTGCCGACGTCGAGTACGTGATCCGCTTGTCCCCGTTGTGGCAGACCCGCCAGGTGTTGTTGTTCCGCGACCTGCCCGAACCCGACCTGTGGCTCGGCACCGACGGGCGTGGCCACTGGGGCGAGGTCAACGGAGCCCACCGACCCGAACTCGACGGCACGCTCGACGTCGCCCTGGCGGTGACGCCGTTCACGCACGCCCTCCCGATCCGCCGGCTCGCTGTCCCGGTCGGCGCGGCGGCCACCGTGGTGGTGCTCACCGTCGACGTCGAGACGCTCGCGATCGTGCCCGAGTTGCGGACCTACCGGCGGCTCGCCGAGCACGCGTGGGCGGTCACGACACCGACCGGCGAGTTGAGCGTCGGCGTCGACGCCCACGGCATCCCCACCGACGTCGCCGGGCACTGGCGCCGCGTCGACAGCTGACGGTCAGACCGCGGCGAGCATCTCGCGCACGTCGGCGGCCATCGCCGGGTGCTGCAAGGCGAACGCGATCGCGGCTTCGAGGAAGCCGACCGGGTTGCCGGTGTCGTAGCGCGCGGTGCGCGTGACGACCGCCGAGAACGGGCCCCGGGCGGCCTGCGCGCGCAGGGCGTCGGTGAGCTGGATCTCGCCGCCGCTGCCGGGCGTGACCCGCTCGATCTCGTCGAACACGTCGGGCGTGAGCACATACCGCCCGATCAGGATGTAGTCGCTCGGGGCTTCGTCGACCGACGGCTTCTCGACCAGGTCGGCGACCGGGATCACGCCGGCCGCGTCGAGCGGGCCGGACGGGGCGAGCACCCCGTACGAGCTGACCTCGGCGCGGGGCACCTGCTTGACGCCGACCACGCTCCCCCCGGTGGACGCGCACACACCGTTCATCTGCGCCATCAGCGACGAGTCGCCCATCAGTTCGTCGGGCAGCATCACCGCGAACGGCTCGGCGCCGACCGCCTCGCGGGCGCACCCGACGGCGTGGCCCAGCCCGCGCGGCTCGTCCTGGTACACGATCGACACGCGCCAGTCGCGGCCGATCGCGGCGAGCCGGTCGGCTACGTCGTCGTTGCCCTTGGCGCGCATCGCCGCGATCAGTTCGTCGTCGGGCTCGAAGTAGCGGGCGATCGCCGGCTTCGAGCGGTTGCTGACGACGACGATGTGCTCGATCCCCGCCCCGAGCGCCTCGTCGATGATGATCTGGATGGCCGGCGTGTCGCCGATCGGCATGAGCTCCTTGGGCACCGCTTTGGTGGCCGGGAGGAATCGAGTGCCGAGGCCTGCCGCGGGAATCACCGCGCTACGCACCTGCATGTCGGCGACGTTACCCCGAGGGCCAGTTCGTAACGCCTGACGGGGCGGTATCTTGCCGCTTGCCATGCCAACGTACGTGTACAAGTTCCTCGACACGAACGAGACGATCGAGGTGCAGCAGTCGTTCACCGACGACCCGCTCACCGAGGCCGCGCACCCGGTCACCGGCGAGGTCATGCCGGTCAAGAAGGTGTTCCTGCCGGTCGGCGTGACGTTCAAGGGCGACGGCTTCTACAAGACCGACAGTCGCTCCTCGAAGAAGAGCGACGCGCCGAAATCCGACTCGGCCAAGAGCGATGCGCCGGCGTCCGACTCGCCCACGCGCGACGCGGCCAAGCCGAGCACGGCGACGCCGGCCGCATCGGGCTCGACCAGCACGTCGGGCTCGGCCACCGCGTCGGCTGACTGACCCGGCACCGCCGGTAGCCTGACGGCGCCGGCTTCCTCCTCCCCACGGTTCGTCCGAAGGAGTCCGAATGGTGCCAGGAGTTCGAACGGTGCCGCACCTGCCGCTGTCACCTCTGCCCGTCCGCCGCCTCAGCCGCGCCGTGCGCAGCCTGATCGCCCGCCATCCGTGGGTGTACTGGTTCGCCGTCGGTGCCTTCGCCACGTGGGCCTACCTGGCGGCCGCAGGG
>JAEZFY010000323.1 GCA_023417265.1 Actinomycetes bacterium
GCTCGGCACGCTCGCGGGGGCAGTCTCGGGCGGGCTCGAGGGCGGCGCGCTGGTGCCAGCGGTGCTGGTGGGGGGCGGGACGAGCGGGCTGAGCGGCGTGTCGTCGGAGGCGTCGATGGCCGCCGCCTCGGCCGCCTCGGCATCGACGTTCCAATACTCGCCGAGCCCGAGCGGCACGAGCGCCCAGGCGGCGACCCCGACCGCAGCCGTGGCCGCGACGGCGCCACCGAACGTGAACGCGCGGGGCGCCGTGGCATGCCGGATCGGCGACTCGACGAGCACGTACGACACCACCGAGAGGGCCAGCGTGACGGCCAGCCGGAGGCTCACCAGGGCCACCCCGTCGAGGCCCGTGCGCTCGCCATCGAGCACCACGTACAGTGGCCAGTGGAACAGGTAGACGCCGTAGGAGATCTTGCCGAGCCCGACCAGCGGTCGCCACGCCAGGGCGGTGCGGACCGGCCCGTCGGCCTGCAGCCCGACGAGCAGCGCGCCCGACACGAGCGCGACCACGGCGAGTCCGCCGTGGTAGGCCGGCCCGCCGGCGGCCGGGAACGTGACGACGCCGATCGCCAGCAACACCAAGGCGACCGGCGCGGCGAGCGCCCAGCGGCGGCTCGGACCGCGCTGGCGGTAGCGCAACGCCACGGCCAACCACGCCCCGACGAGAATCTCGCCGATCCGGGCCGGGGTCGACCAGTACGCCGCGTCGGGGCCCCACCCGGCGGCGACCAGCGGCGCCGCCAGCAGGGCCACCGCGGTGACCGCGGCGATCGCCGCGACGCGGCGTCGCGGCGCGGCGAGACGACCGAGCAGCAGCGCCATGAACGGCGGCCACACCCAATAGAACTGCTCCTCGATCGCCAGCGACCAGAAGTGCTCGAGCGGTGACGCCGCCCCGGCCTCCTGGGCCAGCAGGTTCTGGTACGAGCCGTCGCCGGCGAGGAACACCCAGTTGGCCACCTGGAACACGGAACCGAGGACGTGGTTGCGCAGGTCGTCGACTCCGTCGAACCAGTCGGTGACCCGCGCCAACACCACCACCGCTGCCAGGCACAACGCACTCGCCGGCAGCAGACGCCGCAAGCGGCGGGCGTAGAACGCGGCCAGGTCGATGCGGCCGTTGGCGGCGTGCTCGTGCACGAGCAAGCTGGTGATCAGGTAGCCCGACAGCGTGAAGAACACCGACACGCCGAGGTAGCCGCCGGAGAACCCGGGCACACCCGCGTGGAACAGGAGCACCGCGAGCACCGCCAGGGCCCGCACGCCGTCGAGCGCAGGCTGGTAGGCGATCGTCGGACGCATGCGCGCGGCAGTGTACGGCGAGGCGCCCACGGGCCTTCGGCGCGCCGCCCGGCGTCCGGTACTGTCGGCGGGAATGCGGGGTCAGAAGCTGTTGCCGACGGCCTCCGCCGGCGCGCCCGGGGAGGGCCGGCGCCGCTCGACACAACCGACGTCCCGACAAGCCGGTAAGGGTGGTACTGCGTTCATGATCCGATCCCGACACGGTGGCGCCCGAACGACCCGACGCTTGCTGGTGCTCGTGGCCGCGCTCGTGGCGGCGTGCAGCGTCGTCGCCGGGCCGCGGCCGGCTGCGGCCAACGTGCTCGCCCGCCAGATCGACGACCCGACCGTGCGGGCGCTCGGCCCGATCACGTTCCTCGGCGACTCCGTCGGGCTCGGATCGCTGTTGTACTCGCCGACGATCGTCGACCAGTTGGCGGCCCGCGGTTGGGGTCCGATCCGCGCCCGCGCCGGGGTGGGCTACAACGCGCTGCGCAGCGGTGGTCCCACCGAGGCGCGGGTCATCTACTGGATCGAGCTGTGGAAGAGCCAAGGCTGGGACCCGGCCGACGTGATCATCAACCTCGGCGCCAACGACTCGGCCAACTGCTCGAGCGTCGCCGGCTGTCGAGCCATCATCCAGCGCGTCCTCGACGCGCTCGGGCCGGGCCACCGCGTGTGGTGGCCGATGATCACCCACCTCACCCCCGGCCAGGCCGAGCGGTGGAACGCGGCGCTCGCCGAGCTGGCCGCCGAGCGCGACGACTTCTACACGTGGGATTGGCCCCGGGCGATGGCCACCGGCGGCTACACCTCGCCCGACGGCATCCACCTGAGCGCGCCCTCGTACCGCCAGCGCTCCGCCGCGATCGCCGCCGAAGCCACCGCCGACATGGCCCGCGGGAGGCGCACCGGTGGGCCGGCCGCGCTGCCCGCACCAGCCGGGTCGCCGAGCGAGTTCGTGCCGCTGATCTCGAAGCGGCTGCTCGATACGCGCGACACGGGCCAGCCCGTGGCTGCCGAAGGTGTCGTCGAGATCGACGTCTCGGCGGCCGTTCCGGAGGGCACCACGGCCGTCGCCGTGTACGTGTCGGCGACGCAGACCCAAGCGGCCGGGTACCTGACTGCGTACAGCTGCAGTCAGGCGCGCCCGACCGCTTCGTCGGCGAACTACGGCCCGGCGGCGACCCGCGGCGCGGTGGCGATCGTGCCGGTCGTCGACGGCAAGATGTGCCTGTTCACCAAGGCCGGCGCACACCTCCTCGCCGACCTGCAAGGGGCGTTCGTGCCCGTCGCCAGCGACCCCGTCGACGGCGCCCGACTCGAACCGCTCGACACACCGCAACGCCTGCTCGACACCCGCGTCACAGGTCGCGCCGAGGTGCTCACGGTGGCGGTACCGGCCGGCGCGGCAGGCGTCATCGTCAACCTCACCGCCGTCGGTGGTGCCGCGGCCGGCTACCTCACCGCCTACCGCTGCGACGCCAAACGCCCCACCGCGGCGGCGGTCAACCACGGCCCCCAGGAAACGGTGGCCGGGGCGGCGTTCGTGCCGGTGGGCCCGGGCGACACGATCTGCATCTACAGCAAGGCCGCCGACGCCGACGTCGTCGTCGACCTCACGGCCACCCTCCGCGACGAATCCGGCCTGGTGTTCACGCCCGTCAACCCGACCCGCACGATCGACACGCGCGACGGCACCGGCGGGTGGTCGCCGGTGCACGGCCAGGGCCAGACGATCGACGCTCGCGTGGCGCCCCCCGGCGCACGTGCCGTGTCGGGCACGCTGACGATTGCCGATCCCGCCCGCGCGGGCTTCCTGCGCGCGTGGGGCTGCGGCCCGCAGCCACCGACGTCGAACGTCAACGCCGCGGCCCATCAGGTCTTCGCCAACCTCGTCACCACCGGCGTCGACGCCAACGGCACGTTGTGCGTGATGGCCCGCAGCCTCACCACCACCGTGTTCGACACCACCGGCTGGTGGACCCAGCCGTGACGCGTCGCGGCGTGCTCCTGCTGGCCGGAACGCTCGTCGCCGCGCTCGCCGCCACACTGACCGCGACGCTCACGACGGCGCATCCGGTCGTGGCCGCCGCCGACCCGGCGCATCGCGTGGCGGTGTTCGCCGACTCGGTCGGCCTCGGCGCAGCGCAGGCGATCCCCGCCGCGTTCGGCGACGGCTGGTCGGTGCATGTCGACGGGCAGCCGGCCCGGTTCGTCGAGCAGATCGAGTCGCAATACGTGCGCCCCCGGCTCGCCAGCAACCCGGACTGGTTCGGCGACCACGTCGTGATCGCCGCCGGCTACAACGCTCCCTACTGGGACTGGAACCGCTTCGACCGTTCGGTCGACTCGCTGATCAACACGCTGACCGCGGCCGGCGTCAAGCACATCCACTGGGTGACGTTGCGCGAAGTCACCTACGCCAACACGCCCCGCGGCGGGCACAGCCAGATCGAGCTGTACGGCTTCTACTTCCCGATCGTCAACGCCCACCTCGAAGCCGCGCTCACGCGCCACGCGAACCTGACGCTCGTCGACTGGGCCGCGGTCGGCAGCGTTCCCGGGCTCACCTACGACGCGATCCACCTCAACACGGCCGGCGCGGCGAAGTACTCGGGCCTGATCCGCGACTCGGTGATCAGCACCGCCACGCGGGTGCCCGACCAGGCAGCCACGACGATCGCCGTGCCGGGCGGGGCCGGCACGGCCGCGGCGTTCGTCAACTTGACCACGGTCGACCCGCGGGCGCCCGGATTCCTGGCCCCGGCGCCGAGCGGCTGCGCCGACGCCAACGTGTCGGTGCACAACTACGTGCGCGCCCAGACGGTCGCCCACTCGGCGGTCGTCCCGCTCGCGCCGGACGGCTCGCTGTGCGTTCGCAACCGGACCGCCACCAACCTCGTCGTCGACACGGGCGGTGTGTTCCCGGCCGGCGCCGGGTTCGTGCCGATCGCCCCGCAGCGATGGGTCGACACCCGCCCCGCCGCGATACCGCTCGGCGCGGCCGAAGAACTGCGCCTGACGCTGGCCGGGCTGGCGCTGCCGGCCGGCGTGGCCGCGGCCGACGTCGCCGGGCTCGCCCTGAGCGTCACCGCGGTCGGGGCCACCGGGCCGGGCTGGCTCCGGGTGCTTCCGTGCGGGGCCTCCTCGGCGACGTCGAACGTCAACTACCTGGACGCGGCGCCGACACCGAACCTCGTGATCGCCGCGCCGAGCCCCGCCGGCGAGGTGTGCGTCACCACTCGGACGACCACGCACGTGCTCGTCGACGCGTTCGGCGTGTTCACGCCCGCGGCGGGGATGCGCGACGTGTCGGTGCGGGCGTTCGACTCGCGCACGGGTGGCGGCCCGCTCGCCGCCGGCTCGGTGACCCGCGTCGACGTCGACGAACTCGTGCCGATCCCGACCGAACCGACCACCCCCGCCGGCGACCCGGTGCAGGTGCCCGTGCTAGCCGGGGTCGTCGTCAACCTGACCGCGGTCGGCGCCCAGGCGCCCGGCTACCTGACCGCCTACCCGTGCGCGTCCGGTCGCCCGACGGCCTCCAACCTCAACGTCGCCAACGCCCTGCCGGTGTCGAACGCAGCGATCGTCGCGCCCGACGGCGACGGCGCGATCTGCGTGTTCAACCTGATGCCGACACACCTCGTGGTCGACGTGCAAGCGACGCTCGGAGCGGCCTTCGCCGGGCGCCCCCCGCAACGCCTGCTCGACACGCGCACGGCGACCCGCTGACCGGTACGGGGTGCCCCTGGCACCCTGGTCCGTGAGGTACCCGCGGGTAACTCTGCGAGACTGTCCGGCATGATCTTCGACGGCTACGCGAACCAGCTACCCGACGTCGACCCCGGCGAGACACGGGAATGGCTGGACTCGCTCGACGCGGTGGTCGAGACGCACGGCAAGACCCGGGCCCGGTTCCTGCTGTCGAAGCTGCTCCAACGCGCCAACGAGAGCCAGGTCAGCTTCCCTGCCACGGTCAGCACGCCGTACGTCAACACGATCCCCCGCGAACAGGAGCCGTGGTTCCCCGGCGACGAGCACATCGAACGCCGCATCCGGGCGTTCATCCGCTGGAACGCGGCGATGATGGTCGTCAAGGCCAACAAGCACGCCGACGGCATCGGCGGGCACCTCTCCACGTTCGCCAGCTCGGCATCGCTGTACGAGATCGGCTTCAACCACTTCTTCCGCGGCCCCGACGACGGACC
>JAEZFY010000338.1 GCA_023417265.1 Actinomycetes bacterium
ACCACGGTCCGTGTGGTCGTGCCCGCCGGCGTGGTGGTCGCCGATCCGATCGTGATCACTCACACGGTGCCCGGCGACGGTGCCCTGGTCTACCCGCGGCTCGTCATCGAGGCCGGTGACAACTCGCAGGTCACCGTGATCGAACGCTTCGAGTCGGCCGCCGACGGGGCGGCGCTGGTCCTGCCGGTGCTCCAGGTGGCCGCCGGCCCGGCGGCGCGGGTCAGCTACCTCGGCGTCAACGATCTCAGCGAGCGGGCGTGGTCGATCGCCCACCAGCAAGCGCGCGGCGACCGCGACTCGACGGTGCTGCTCGCCACCGTCGCGCTCGGCGGCGACTACGCCCGGGTGCGCACCGATGCCCGGGTCACCGGGCCCGGCGCGAGCACCCGCCAGGTCGCCCTGTACTTCGCCGGCGGCGAGCAGATGCACGACTTCCGCACCATCCAGGACCACGCCGCCCCGCACACCACCAGCGACCTGCTCTTCAAAGGCGCCGTCCAGGGCACGGCCCGCAGCGTGTACACCGGCCTGATCCGCATCCGCGAGAACGCCAAGGGCACGGTGGCCTACCAGACCAACCGCAACCTCACGCTGAGCGACGGGGCCTGGGCCGAGAGCGTGCCCAACCTCGACATCCAGACCAACGACGTCAAGTGCAGCCACGCCTCCACGGTCGGCCCGATCGACCCCGACCAGCGCTTCTACCTCGAGAGCCGGGGCGTGCGTCCTGATGTCGCCGAGCGGCTCGTCGTACTCGGGTTCTTCGACGAAGTGCTCGAACAGCTCCCGGGTGCAACCGCGGTCGGCGATCTGCGCGAGCGCGTCACCGCCAAGCTCGACCTCACCCCGTCGGCCGCCCCCGCCGGAGGCCCAGCGTGAGCGCGGTCGACGTCGGCGCGCTCGCTGAGTTCGCGCCGGGAACCTCGACACGCGTCGAGATCGCCGGCGTACCCGTCGCGGTGGTCCGCGTCGGCGATGCGGTGCACGCCGTCAACGACATCTGCAGCCACGCCAACGTGTCGCTGTCGGGCGGCGAGGTGTGGTGCGACGAACTCGAGATCGAGTGCCCGCGCCACGGCAGCACGTTCAGCCTGCTCACCGGT
Source organism: Actinomycetes bacterium (assembly GCA_023417265.1). Taxonomy (GTDB): domain Bacteria; phylum Actinomycetota; class Acidimicrobiia; order Acidimicrobiales; family Ilumatobacteraceae; genus Ilumatobacter. The sequence continues at coordinate 1,104 of JAEZFY010000338.1, forward strand.
GACGCATTGACGCTCCCCGCCACCCAGCCGATCGCCGTGTATCGGGCGACCGTCGCCGATGGCCGCGTGATCGTCGAACTACCCGCCGCTGACACCGACTCCACCCCGGTCAGCGACCCGACACAGGGAGGTGCGTCGTGAGCACGCTCGAGATCCGCGGCCTGCGCGCCGCCGTGCAGGGCACCGAGATCCTCCGCGGGATCGACCTCACGGTGTCCTCCGGCGAAGTCCACGCCGTGATGGGCCCCAACGGCGCCGGCAAGTCGACCCTGTCGGCGGTCGTGATGGGCAAGCCGGGGTATGAGGTGCTGGAAGGCAGCGTCACGCTCGATGGCGTCGACATGCTCGCGCTGCCGGCGTGGGAGCGCGCCGTGGCCGGGCTGCACCTCGTGATGCAGTACCCGACCGAGGTACCTGGGGTGTCGCTCGACGACGTGCTCGGCGAGGCGCTGGCGTCGCGTGGGCGGCCCACCGACGGGCTCGGCGAGCTGCTCGGCGTCGAGGCCGATCGGATCAACTTCGACCGGCGGTTCCTGCACCGGGCGCTCAATGTCGACCTGTCCGGTGGCGAGAAGAAGCGCAACGAGACGCTCCAACTGGCCGTGCTGGCACCGAAGGTCGCGATCCTCGACGAGCTCGACTCGGGCCTCGACATCGACGCCCTGCGCGACTGCTCGCGGCGGGTCGAGGACCTCACCAACGGCCCTGACGGGAACGCCCTCGGGGTGCTCGCGATCACGCACTACAGCCGCCTGCTCAAAGAGCTCCGCCCCGACGTCGTGCACGTGCTCGTCAAGGGCCGCATCGTCGCCACCGGTGGTCCGGAGCTGGTCGACGTGCTCGAGCGCGACGGGTACGCCGCGTTCGCGCCGGCCAGCGAGCTCGCCGACGAGCAGCCCGCGGCATCGGGCCTCGACGACCTGTTCGCGCTCTGAGCCGCGGCTTCGAGCCGACGTAGCCTCTGCCACCATGTCACACCCCAACGTGCAGCGTGTCGTCGCCGCCGGCGAAGCACTCGGCATCACCGTCACGCCGACGACGTTTCCGGAAGGCACCAAGACGGCCGCCGACGCGGCCGCCGCGATCGGGTGCACCGTCGGCCAGATCGTGAAGAGCCTGATCTTCGGTGTCGAGCACGACGGCGACACCGAGATCGTGCTCGCCTATGTCAGCGGCGCCAACCAGCTCGACGAGCACAAGCTCGCCGAAGCCGCCGGGGCGCACCGCTGCCAACGCGTCGACGCCGACGCCGTCCGCGCCGCCACCGGCTTTCCGATCGGTGGCGTGCCGCCGTTCGGCCACACCACCCAGCTACGCGCTTTCGTCGATCCCGACCTGCTCGCCCACGCCGAGGTGTGGGCCGCCGCCGGCACGTGGCACGACGTGTTCCCCCTGTCGCCGAACGACCTCGTGCGCGCCACCGGGGCGCAGGTCACCGACCTGCGGCGCGCGTAACGCACACGGCGGCGATCAGCGGGCGGTGATGATGCTCGTCTGGTCGGGGTACGGGAGCGTCGGCGTGAGCCCGCGGTACCGAGTCTCGTTCACGGGGAGCGCGTCGATCGCGGCGCGGTAACGGCGGCGCATCGTGTTGTCGAACACGACGATGCCACCTTCGGCGAGATGCGGTAGAGCGGCGCGTAGGCAAGCCTCGCGGGCTCGTCCGTCGACGACGATCAGGTCGAACGCGTGCGCCCGGGCGGTGGCGACGCCGTCGATGTGCGCCACGTAGGCGGCGAAGTCGAGCCGCGCGTGGCCTTCCTTGTGCGAACCGACGACCGGGTGGTCCGATGCCACCGCTTCGACGATCTGCAGGTTGGCGTTCGGAGAGCTGTCGGCGAGGCGCGCCTGGATCATCTCGCCGAAGCCGCGATGATGCTCCACCGAGTCGACCCGGCGGACCCGCCGGGCAAGCCAGATCGTGCTCGCCCCGGACCCCCACTCGAAGGCGTGGACGTCGCCGTCGCGCCCGTCGATGAACGCCTCGACCGCGTCGATCGCGCCGTAGGTCCACCACGGAACGTCGAGCTCGGAGATGCCGAGCGAATCGTGGGCCCGGGTGAGACTGAACGCCCAGTGTTTCAGGCGCTGCTGCCGCGCCGGCGGCTGCTCGGGCAGTACGCCGACCCGGGTCAGGCCGCGCCCGAGCGCCTGGGCGCCCTTGGCATAGGCGGACTTGACGGTCGAGACGGCGTCGGGCACGCGGGCCAGTATGGCGGCGCTTCAGCGCACGACGACGTGATTCCGGAATGGCTCGACGAGGTGCGCCACCGCCGCGGCTGAGCCGGCGATCACGAGGTACTCCTGGTTGCGTAGGCGGCCCACCGAACCGACCCGTTCGCCCGCCGGATTGTGGATGCCGATCTGGGCGCCGACGTAGCGCTTCGACTCGAACGCCAGCGACACGACGCTGGCGTGCGCGGCGCACATCGCTTCAAGTTCAGCGAGCGTCAGCCACGACTCGTCGTTGTACGACACCACGACAACGTCGGCGTCGACGGCGGCGATCGTGGCGGCCAACGCCTCGGGCATCTCGCGCTTGCGGTTGAACACGCTCTTGGTGCTGTCGTCGCGGGCATCGATGCGCTTGCAGGCCACGCCGTAGTGCTCGGGCTGATCGCCGGCGACGAGCGTCTCCCATACGTGGTAGTTGGTGAAGTAGCGGTGCTGGTTGTAGGGCGGGTCGAGGTAGGCGAGGTCGAAGTGGCCGAGCGTCGCCGCGGCGGCGGTGGCGTCGGCGCGCACCGCGGTGCCGCCGCCCGGCAGCAGTTCGGGGAGGCGCAGCTCGAGCGGACGGAACGAGCGCGGCGCCCACTGCTTGACGTAGGCCATCTGCACGCCGGTCGTCGAGTCGACACGGTCGGCGGCTAGCAGCAGTGCCGTGAGCAGCACCGGCGCGCGCCACGTACCGGCGTGATCGCGGGCGATTCGCGCCCGGATCGCGTCGATCCGGGCGCCGTTGTGCGGCTGGAAGAAGCGTGCCCGTTCGCAGAACGTCTCGGTCACGTAGCCCGGCTCGCCGGGCAGCGCGTCGAGCTCGGCGATCGCATCCGCGAGCTCGCGCCGTTCGACGTCGGTGAGTCGTTCGGCATCGAGGGCGATCCAGGTCTGGGCGAACACGTCCGAGTAGCGCGCGGTGTCGACCGCGGTGACGGTGGCACCGGCGCGCTTGAACTCCTGGGCGACCCGTGTCGTGCCGGTGAACAAGTCGAGCGCGGTGCGGGCGCCGGCGCGGCAGGCCAGCTCGCCGAGCACCGGCACGAGCCGGCGCTTCGATCCGAGGTACTTGATCACCCGTCGCCGGGCGGGTGGGCGGTGGGCAGTGGACGGGTCGGCTCGGCCGGCGGAGCGGGGCGTTCGGCCGTGAGGAAGTGGTCGACGGCGACGGCGATGAACACGCCGTGCGCACGGGCCACGTGTGCGCCGGTTTCGACGTCGATCAGTTCGCTCTCGATGAACAGCTTGCGACCAGCGCGGTCGGCCAGGCGGGCCCGGCACACGAGCGGGCGGTGCAGTGGTGTCGGGGCGAGATAGCGCACGGTCAGCTCGCCCGTGAACGCCGGCTGCCGGAGGACCCCCAGCACGAACCCGCACACGTCGTCGAACAGGGCGGCAACGATCCCGCCGTGCGAGCGGCCCGGTGCACCCTCGTGGGCGGCGCGCAAGGTGACGAACGCCTCGATCTCGTCGCCGCGCCGGTGGACGTCGAGGTCGAGCCCCCACGGCGACGCCGCGCCCGACACGGGGCGCTCGCTGAACCCGTGCTCGATCCGGCCCTCCGGGTAGTCGTGGTCGCTCGGTGTCGTCATGTCGCGCTGGCGCGGTGTGCCCGGCCACAGTTCGGCACTGATGCCTTCGAGCACCTCGCTCAGCCGCTCGATCTGTTCGACCGACATGTGCCGTCCGACGAACGCATGGCCGAGGTCGCGGATCGCCGCCCCGGCCCGCTCGCGAGCCTGCTCGATCGCCCGGGTGTCGCCGCCGGCCTCGGGACCCATCGCGCCAGATCGCCCGCGTTCGCGCCGGTCAGGACTCGTGGAGGGCCTGGTCGAGCGTGTTCCAGGCGAGCGTGGCGCACTTGATCCGCACCGGGAACTTGACCACGCCCTGGAGCGCAGCGAGGTCGCCCAGCGAGCGGACTTCGTCGTCAGTGAGCGCGGCCCGTTCCTCGACGCCCATCATCGCCTTGAAGCGGTGGAACAGCTGCTCGGCGTCGGCGACCGGCTTGCCCTTGACCGCTTGCGTCATCATCGACGCCGACGACTGGCTGATCGAGCACCCCTGCCCGGTGACCTTGACGTCGCTGACCGTGGCGACCCCATCGACGTCGTCGACCTGGAGGAACACCGTGACCTCGTCGCCGCACAACGGGTTGTGGCCCTCGGCGTGGCGCGCCGGCGGTACCGGTAGATCGCCGCGGTTGCGCGGCGTGCGGTAGTGGTCGAGGATGATCTCGCGGTAGAGGTCGTCGAGGCCGGGCATCAGAAACCGAAGATATCCGTGGCCCCGTCGAGCGCGTCGACCAGGGCGTCGACGTCGCTGCGGTCGTTGTACAGGTACAGGCTCGCCCGGGTGGTGGCCGGCACGCCGAGCACCCGCATCAGCGGCTTCGCGCAATGGTGGCCGGCACGCACGCACACGTTGCGGGCATCGAGCACCTGACTCACGTCGTGCGGGTGGACGTCGCCGAACGTGAAGCTGATGACCCCGCCGCGTACTTCGACGTTGTCGGGACCGTGGATCGTGATCCGCTCGCCGTGGCGCTCGCGCAATCCGTCGAGGGCGTAGCGGGTGAGCTCCATCTCGTGGTGCCGCACGCTGTTCATGCCGATGCTCTCGAGGTACTCGACGGCGGCCCCGAACCCGATTGCCTCCGTGATCGGTGGCGTCCCGGCTTCGAACTTGGCAGGCACCGGTGCGGCGGTGAACCCGTCGAGGCGGACGTCGGCGATCATGTTCCCACCGCCGAGGAACGGGGGCGTCGCGTCGAGCAGTTCGGCTCGGCCCCACAGCGCGCCGATGCCGGACGGGCCGCACATCTTGTGGCTGCTGAAAGCGACGAAGTCGGCGTCCCAGGCCTGCACGTCGGTGGCGTTGTGGGGTACGTACTGGCAGGCGTCGACGAACGCCAGCGCGCCGTGGCGGTGGGCCGCCGCACACAGCTCGGCGACGGGCGTGATCGTGCCGAGCACGTTGCTCATCGCCGAGAAGGCGAACACCCTGGCGCCGTCGAGCAGTGAGTCGAGTTCGGTGAGGTCGAGTTGGCCGTCGGGCGTGAGCGGCACCCATCGCAGTTCGATGCCGTTGCGTTCGTGCAGGATCTGCCAGGGGACGATGTTGGCGTGGTGCTCGAGGTGGGTCAGCACCACCACGTCGCCGGCGCCGAGATGCTTGCCGCCCCACGCCTGGGCGACGAGGTTGAGGGCCTCGGTGGCGTTCTTGGTGAACACGATCTCGTCGGGGTGGCCGGCGTTGACGAACCGGGCGACCGCCGCCCGGGCCCCCTCGTAGCGGTCGGTGGCCTCGCCGGCGAGCCGGTAGGCGCTGCGGTTGATCGGCGCATAGCCATGGCGGAGGAACTCGTCCATCGCCTCGATCACCTGGCGCGGCTTCTGCGACGTGTTGCCCGAGTCGAGGTAGATCAGTGGCCGGCCGTCGAGCTCGCGCGCGAGCACCGGGAAGTCGGATCGGATCTTCTCCCAGTCGGGAGTGCTCACACCTGCGCCCCGCGGAACGCTTCGTAGCCGTCGCGTTCGAGTTGCTCGGCGAGCTCCATCCCGCCCGAGGCGACGATCCGGCCGTCGACGAGGATGTGCACGTGATCGGGGCGGATCTCGTCGAGCAGGCGTTGGTAGTGCGTGATCAGGACGACGCCCATCTCCGGGCGGGCCGCGCGCACCTGGCGGATGCCCTCGGCGACCACCCGGAGGGCGTCGATGTCGAGCCCTGAGTCGGTTTCGTCGAGGACAGCCAGGTCGGGTTCGAGCAGGGCCATCTGGAGGATCTCGTTGCGCTTCTTCTCGCCGCCCGAGAAGCCCTCGTTGAGGTAGCGGTCGACGAACGCGGTCTCCATGCCGAGCCGCTGCATCCATTCCATCGACGCCAGGCGCAGTTCGAGCACCGACAGATCGGTGCCCTTGCGGGCCGACACCGCCTGGCGCAGGAACTGGATCACCGACACGCCGGCGACCTCCTGCGGATACTGGAAGGCGAGGAACATGCCCGCCTTGGCGCGCTCGTCGACCGGCCACTCGGTGACGTCGTCGCCGCGGAACGTGATCGTGCCGGCGGTGACCTCGTACTCGGGCGAGCCGAGCAGCGTCGTGCCCAGCGTGCTCTTGCCGGAGCCGTTCGGGCCCATGATCGCGTGCACCTCACCGGACGCGACCACGAGGTCGATCCCCTGGAGGATCTCGTCGGCCGGGGCCTGCCCCGGTTCGCCGGTGGGACGGGCCCGCAAGCCCTCGACGCGGAACAGCTCGCTCACCCTCGAAAGGCTACGCAGGCGGTCGACAATTTTCACTACCGCCATAGGTGTAATGCCGATTCGGGCGGGGCTGGCCCGGCGGGTGCCGGGCGGCGGACGGGGGAGCGTCGTACCCTGACGCACCGGATGAGTGACTACGAGGAGACGCGGGCGCTCGATCGCCTCGCCCAGTTCGAACGCCAGGCTGCCCGCCACCAGCTGCCGTCGGGCTCGCCGGGCCTGCAGCTCGCCGGGTCGGTGGTCGTACCTGGCCTGCCGACGCTGCGGCGTCACCCGCTGCTCGGCATCGTGCTCGCCGTGCTCGGCGTGTTCCTGCCGTTCGTGCTCGCCGCGTGGGCGTTCAAGAACCGCGGCGACCTGGTCGGCTTCGCTCTCGATCCGCGCTTTCTCACGGCAGTGATCGGGGTGTGCGTCGTGCTCGTGGTGGTGCGCTACCTGGCGGTCGCCGAGGTGGCCCACTACTTCCGGCGTTCGCCGATGATCGGCGTCAAGACGCTGTTCGCCACGCTCGCCGTCACCCTGTTCGCCGTCCCGGTCGTGATCGCCGCCTACCGGGCCAACGACGCCCGCCAAATGGTGGCCGACGTGTTCGCCGGCGGGTCGTCAGAGTCCCTGTTCGTCCCCGCTTCGGCGGTCGATCCCGGCTCCCTCACCAACGTCCTGCTGATCGGCGGTGATGCCGGCCCCGGGCGGTGGGGGATGCGCACCGACACGATGATCGTCGTCTCGATCCACGAGCCCACCGGACGCACCGCGCTGGTGTCCATTCCGCGCAACCTCACCCGCCTGCGCTTCCCGCCCGGCACACCGCTGGCGAACGAGTTCCCCGACGGCTTCACCGCCCACGACGCGCTCACCAACGCCGTGTTCACGTACGTCGACGGCCGCGAGGATCTGCTCCAGCAGTACGCCCGCAATGGGCTGCAACCCCAGGCGGTCGCCCTCGCCGAGGGCATCGGCTATTCGCTCGACATCGAGATCGACGATTACGCGCTCGTCAACATGCAGGGTTTCGCCGACGTGATCGACGCGATCGGGGGCGTGTCGCTCGACGTGGCCCAGTCGGTGCCGCTGCCGCCGCAATCGGGTTGTGACGTGCCGGCCACGATCGGCCCTGGTCTGGTGGCGATGGATGGCTGCTTGGCCGTGGCCTACGTCCGGTCGCGGGCGGCCGACTCGGACTACCAGCGCATGCAGCGCCAGCGCCAGTTGCTGGCGGCCGTCGGGTCGCAGGTGTCGCCCACCGAAGCGGTCGGCGCGTTCGGGTCGGTGACGGGGGTGCTCGGCGACTCGATGCGCACGTCGCTGACGTCGAGCGAGTTCTCGCGCCTCCTCGACCGGCTCGGCGACAGCTCCTCGATCGGCGAATCGGTGGGGCTCGCGCCGCCGCTGATCAATCCCGGGAGCCCGGACTACGACCAGATCCGGGCGATCCTCGACGCCGTCGAGAACTACGTCCTCACCAACACCCCCTCCGGCTTCGCCGCCTGAATGCACGTGGACCCACGCAGCACCCCCTCCGTGGTGCTCCGATCGCCGGTCAGCCGACCGCTCGGCGATCCAGACCCGGGCGAAACCGAGCGGCGCGGCGTCCGCCTGACCGACGCCGTCGACGCGACGACGATCGGCATCGTGGGTTGGTCGGCAGCCGGGCTCGATGCGCTCGCACTGGCTGTCGCCAATCCCCACGTACCGCGGCTCGTCCTCGTGGCCATCGCCTGTGAGCCCGACGAGATCGAGTTCGACCTCGCCCGGGTGCGGGCCAAGACGTTGCTGCTGTTCGGCGGCCAGGACCCGGCGACGGGCTCGCGGCACGGTCGTGGCTGGCAGAAGGCATTGCCGAACGCGCGGCTCGAGATGGTGCCCGATGGCGGCCACGATCTGGTTGGGCGTATGTGGGCGCGGATCCTCGCCCACGTCGCCCCGCGCGGAGCGGTGCGGTGACCGCGAATCGGCCCGGTGCGAGCGCGCCAGGCGTTCGGCGGGTTCACGTCTAGCCTGCGGCGCGTGCCGGTGAAGCTCGTCATCCAGATCCCGTGCTTCAACGAGGAGGAGACGCTCCCGGCGACGGTGGCCGATCTCCCGCGCGCGGTGCCGGGCGTCGACGTCGTCGAGTGGCTGGTGATCGACGACGGCTCGACCGATCGCACGGTCGAAGTCGCTCGCCAGCTCGGCGTCGATCACGTCGTGCAGCACCGCGGCAATCGCGGCCTCGCGGCGGCGTTTCTCACCGGGCTCGATGCGGCTCTCGCGGTGGGTGCCGACATCGTCGTCAACACCGACGCCGACAACCAGTACGTGGGGGCGTGCATCCCCGACCTCGTGCGGCCCGTGCTCGACGACGGCGCCGATCTCGTGATCGGCGAGCGGCCGATCGAGGACGTCGCCGAGTTCTCCGCGCTGAAGAAGCGCCTGCAGCGGTTCGGATCGTGGGTCGTGCGACGCTTCTCGGGCACCGACGTGAAGGACGCCGCCTCCGGGTTCCGGGCCATGAGCCGGGCGGCCGCGCTGCGCCTGCAGGTGTTCGGTAAGTACAGCTACACGATGGAGACGCTGGTCCAGGCCAAGGCCGAGGGGTTGCGGGTGACGTCGGTGCCGATCCGCGTCAATCCGCAGACGCGCCCGTCGCGGCTCGCCCGGTCGATGGGTCAGTTCGTGCGCCGGCAGGCGACCACGATCGTGCGCAGTTTCGCCCTGTACTACCCGTTCCGATTCTTCTTCTGGATCGGGCTCGTCCCGTTCGTGCTCGGCGCAGCACTGCTGATCCGGTGGGGCGTGCTGTGGGCCGTCGAGGACGAGTACCGGTCGCGCGTGCCCTCGTTGATGATCGGCAGCGTGCTGGTGATCGTCGCCGTGCAGATCTGGGTCGTGGCCTTCCTCGCCGACCTGCAGGCCGCCGCCCGCCGGCTCCTCGCCGAAGCCCGCGCGCGAGATCGCGACCGCAGGTTCCCTCACCCCTGACGTGGCGTTACCAGCCGCGGGCGATCCACTCGTCGAGGTGCGGGCGCTCGCTGCCGATCGTGGTGTCGCTGCCGTGGCCGGGGAGCACGATCGTGTCGTCGGGGAACGTGAACAGGCGTTGCTCGATCGAGGCGATGATCGCCTTGAAGTCGCCGCCCGGGAATTTGGTCGCTCCGGGCCCGCCGGGGAACAGCGTGTCGCCGGTGAACAGCAGGGGTGTCCCGGCGACGTGGAAGCTGATCGACCCCGGCGTGTGTCCGGGGTTGTGGATCGCATGCAGGCGGAGCCGGCCGATCTCGATCACTTCGGCGTCGTCGAGCAGGACGTCGTAGCCGACATCCTTCAGCATCGGCGCGTCGGCGGCGGTGACGCCGACCTCGTACCCGGCGTTGCGGATCTCGGTGACCGCGCCGATGTGGTCCCAGTGGCCGTGGGTCTCGAGCACGCGCCGCACGCCGAGCGCCTGGCACAGCTCGAGCAACCGTTCGTGCTCGTTGGCGGCGTCGATGAGCACGGCGTCGCCGGTCTGGCGGCAGCGCACCACGAACACGTTGTTGTCGACCGGGCCGACGACCACCTTGTGGACCTCGACGTCGCCGTTCTGGAAGTGCAGCGTGCTCATGGAACCGGGCCTCCTCGGGGCGTGTCCTGGCTGAACGTGTTGACCCACCGCCCGTCGCGGCGACACCACAACGACGATACGTACATCGTCTCCGGCTCGGTGTCGACGGCACGCCGAAAGCGGGCCTCGTAGGCGAGCAGCGCGGCGTCGTCGGTGATCGGGATCAGCGTGGGTCGGTCGATCGAATACTCCACCACGGTTGGGCCGCCGGCGAGTTGGCTGGCGTGGTCGTCGCGGTCGGCGAACCCCGTGGGGTAGACGCCGACGAAGTCGTCGGCCAGCAGCGCCATGTCAGCCTCCGGATCGGCATGCACGAGCGCGTCCCACACGGCGCGTTCGAGACCGACGAGGAAAGCGAGTGGCGGGCTCATGCCGAGACCACCTCGAACCCGAGCGCGTCGGCGACGCCGAACTGGGCCGGATCGAACGTGACGAACTGCACCGGGCCGGGCAGCCGCTCGGCTGCGGCGAGGTGGATCGCGTCGGTCAGCCGGACCGGTTGCTGCCGCGAGAGGCCGGCGGCCCGGTCGAGGCAGCGCTGGTCGAGCGGAACCACGTGAAGATGGTCCCACACGAGCCGCACCGCGTCCTCGAGGTCGGCCCGCAGCACGTCCTCGTCGGTCAGCCGGTCGATCGCAGGTAGTGCCTCAGTGAGCGCCAGCGCAGACGCGCACCACACCGGGTCCCCGCCGAGCGCAGCGAGCACGACCTGCCGCTGATTGCCGTCGACGACGAGCGCCAGCAACGCCGACGTGTCGAGGTGGACCGTCATCGCCGGCGTGTTTCACCCGGGGTCAGACCCCCGATGTAACGCATGTCCCGGGCCGACCATCTCGCGGCCGTTACATCGGGGGTCTGACCCCCGATGAAACGGTCAGCCACGGAGCTCTCGCAGGGCGCGGTCGATGCGGACGCCCGTCCACACGGGAACGGGCTGCGGTGCGCGCCAGGTGGTGACGCGCCGGGGCGGAATCAACGCGCCGGCTGCAACGAGGCGCTCGATGCCAGGGGCCGCTTCGTCGAGCGGGGCGAGCTGGGCGACGGGCCGGCCGTGCTGGGTGATGATCGTGCGTTGACCAGCGGTCGCTCGCCGGACGGCCCCAGCGAGGTCGCGACGCAACTCTCGCACGCCAAAAGTGTCCACATGTGTACACAACCAGATTTGCGCCAGTGGGGCAAGCCCGCGACACTGCCGCCCATGAACTTCGCTTTCACGGAAGAGCAGGAAGAGCTGCGCAACATGGTCCGGTCGTTCCTCGAGGCCAAGAGCCCCGAGTCGGCCGTGCGCGAGCAGATGGAGACCGAGGACGGCTACGACAAGGCCGTGTGGTCGCAGATGGCCGAGCAGATGGGTCTCCAGGCGCTGCACATCCCCGAGGAGTACGGCGGGCAGGGCTTCGGCTACGTCGAGCTCGGCATCGTGCTCGAGGAAATGGGCCGCTCGCTGCTGTGCGCGCCGTACTTCGCGTCGGTCGTGCTCGCCGCCAACACGCTGCTCCAGTCCGGCGACGAGGAGGCTAAGCAGGCGTACCTCCCCGGTATCGCCAGCGGTGAGACGATCGCCACGCTGGCGATCACCGAGCCGTCCGGCAAGTGGGACGAGGCCGGCATCACGCTCGAGGCCAGCGCCAGCGGCGACGCCTACACGCTCACCGGCACGAAGAGCTTCGTGATCGACGGGGCGATCGCCGACCTGATCATCGTCGCCGCCCGCACCGCCAACGGTGTCAGCCTGTTCGCGGTCGATGGTGGCGCCGACGGCATCACCAAGACCCGCCTGGCCACGATGGACCAGACCCGCAAGCAGGCCAAGCTCGAGTTCGCCGGCACGCCGGCCACGCTGATCGGCACCGAGGGCCAGGGCTGGGACGTCCTCAGCACCGTGCTCGACCTCGCCGCCGTCGGGCTCGCCGCCGAGCAGGTCGGTGGCGCCCAGTTCGTGCTCGAAATGGCCGTGCAGTACGCCAAGGACCGCGTCCAGTTCGGCCGGCCGATCGGCTCGTTCCAGGCGATCAAGCACAAGTGCGCCGACATGTTGCTCGAGGTCGAGTCGGCCAAGTCGGCCGCCTACTACGGCCTCTGGTGCGCCTCGGAGATGAACGACGAGCTGCCCTCGACGGCGTCGCTCGCCAAGGCCTACGTGTCGGAGGCCTACTTCCACGCGGCCGCCGAGAACATCCAGATCCACGGCGGCATCGGCTTCACCTGGGAGCACCCGGCGCACCTGTACTTCAAGCGTGCCAAGTCGTCCGAGCTGCTGTTCGGCGACCCGACCTACCACCGCGAGCTGCTCGCCCAGCGGATCGGTATCTGACGCAAACGCGTGCGGCACGGGGCCTCCGGCGATTGCTACGGTGGTGCCACCAGAGAAGGGAGGTGGTCCACACACATGATTGGTAGTTGTTCCGGGACCCTGGAGGTGGTTGGCCGCTAGGCCAGCAGGCTGGACAGCCTGGCGAATCCTCGCCAACCCCCGCCGCCTCACACCGCCGGACCTCGTCCCTCCGGTGGGTGCCCCAGTCGGGCACTCAGCGTGCCGAGCGGTTTTCTTCAGTCAACTCACGCCAACGAGGGAGTGCCCGGCACTCCCTCGTTGCGCGTAACGTGCCCGGCGTGCGCGAACGATTGGCCTACCTGCACTTCCCCAAGGCGGCGGGCACGTCGGTGCGGGCCGCGTTCGGCGCCTACTACCCCCACGAACGCACCGTGCCGTGGTCGTTCGACCGGCACCTGTTCGGCCCGTTCGACCGGCTCCACGAAGTGACCGAGCCCGTGTTCCTCGGCACCGCCGACGAACTCCAGGGCTACGACTACATGGAGGGTCACTGGTCGCTGCCTTCGATCCTCGCCGCCTTCGACGCCGCCGACGTGGTGTGCATCGTCCGCGAACCGCGGGCCCGGCTGCTGTCGCACTACACGTTCTGGCGGTCGTGGCCGCAGTGGATGCACGACCTGTGGGAGCCGTATCCGGCCGCCGCGCATGCCCAGCGCCCGTTGTCGGAGTTCTTGAGCGACCCGGCGATCGCCCATCAGGCCGACAACCTGTGCACTCGGCTGCTGCTCGGCGAGCACTCGCTGGCGCCGCACGACGAGTTCATCACCGACCCGGAAGCCGCCGCCGCTGAGGCGTGCGCCCGAATCGACTCGCTCGGCTACGCCGACGTGCTCGAGCGCGGCGACGACATGTACGCCGACCTCGAGGCGTGGTTCGGCTCACCACTCAGTCGCGAGCGGCTCAACGAAACCGACTTGAGCGGGGGTGCGCCGGTCGACGTCGCCGACTTCACGAGTCGGGCCACGCTCGCGCTGGTACAGGCCCGCACCGCGGCCGACCGGCGCGTGTGGGAGCACGTCGCCCGCCGTCGCGGGATGGCTGCGGGCGACGCCAACGAGCTCGCCGGGGTGGTGTTCGCCGCCTCGGTCGGCCGGATCGCCGCCGAGCACACACGCCTCCACGCGGTCGCCGCGGCGGCGCAGCAG
>JAEZFY010000003.1 GCA_023417265.1 Actinomycetes bacterium
GCACGCGGCGAGCCCCACGGCGCCGGCGACGAGGAGCAGCGGGGCAAGGCGTCGCACCGCGTCATGGTGCCACGCCGCGTGCGACACTCTCCGGCATGCCCGGCGCGCGCCCCCAGATCGTGCTCGACTGCGACCCCGGCCACGACGACGTGGTGGCGATCATCGTCGCCGCCGCGCACACCGAACTGCTCGGGATCACCACCGTCGCCGGCAACGCCCCGCTCGACCGCACCACGTACAACGCGTGCGTGTTCCGCGACTGGCTCGGGCTCGACACCACCGTGCATGCCGGGGCCAACCGGCCACTCGTGGCCGAGCCGAAGTACGGCGCCCACGTGCACGGGGTCAGCGGCCTCGACGGCGCCGACCTCCCGGCACCGGCCCGCGGCGCCGACTCCGCCGACGCGATAGGGTTCCTGATCGAGACCGCCCGCCGGCATCCCGGGCTGACGCTCGTGCCGGTCGGCCCGCTCACCAACATCGCCCTGGCGTTGCGCGCCGCGCCCGACCTCGCCGATCACGTCGCGGCGATATCGCTGATGGGTGGCGGCACGTTCGGCAATCGCACCCCGGTCGCCGAGTTCAACATCTGGGCCGATCCGGAGGCCGCCGCGATCGTGTTCGCCTCGGGTGTGCCCGTGACGATGGCGGGGCTCGACGTCACCCATCAGTTCCTGCTCGTGCCGGAACGGATCGCCGAGGTGGCCGCGCTCCCCGGCCACCTGGCCAGCGTGCTCGCCGACCTGTTCCGGTTCTTCAGCGGCAACTACGTGGCGCGCCACGCGCACATGCCCGGCGCCGCGCTGCACGACCCGCTGGCGGTGCTCGCGGTCACCCATCCGGAGCTGTTCGCGCGCACGCCGCGTCACGTGGTCGTCGAGACCCACGGCGAGCACACCGCCGGGACGACCGTGATCGATCGGCGCGGAATGCACGAGCACGCGCCCGAGAACTGCGCCGTGCTCGACCGCGTCGACGCCGACGCGGCGTGGCGGATCGTCCTCGCCGCGATCGCCGCGGCCAGCGCGCCGACGGCCCGCGCCACGTCGTGATCCCGCCCGGCCGTCGCCCGCGCCGCCTGCGCCCGCTGGCCATCGCCCGCCCCGTGGCCGTCACGCTCGCCGTCACCATGCTCGTGACCGTCGCCGCGAGCGTCCGGGCCCCCGTCGCCGGGCAGGCCGCGTCGGCGATCGCCAACGAGCAGTACCGGTTCTGCATGGTGGTCGACGGACTGCCGAGCGAGGCCGACCTCGGGCGCCTGTTCGACCACGAGCCGGCGGGCGTGATCGGCGCCGACTACCAACGCGCCACCGCGCTGCCCGACGGGCGCGTGCTGTGGACGTTCCAGGACGCCGCCGTGCGCACGTCCGGCGGTCCGATCGTGACGGTCCACAACATCGCCGTGCTGCAGGACCGCGCCTGCTTCTCGGTGCTGTACCGCGGCAACCGGGCCGCCCCGCGGCCGTACCTGTTCGCCGACGACACCGTGCTGCGACAGCGCTGGTTCTGGCCGCTCGACGCGGCGATCGGCAGCGACGGACGCGTGTACATCTACACCGCCGAGGTCGTCGAGCGCTCCAACCCACACGTCTACCTGTCGCACGCCGAACCGCTGCGCACGCACGTCGCCGTGTTCGACCCGACGACGAACGCGGTCGTCGGGTCGGCGACACCGCCCAACTCGTCGGCCGCGCTGTACGGCTGGTCGGTCGCCACCGACGACGCGTGGACGTATCTGTACGCCCACTGCTACCGGCAGTTCGGGTACGACGTCTACGCGCTCGCCAAGGCGTTCGACGCCGCCTGCGCGGGTCGCGTGACGGTTGCCCGGGTGCCGCGCGGCGAACTGTGGGCCACCCACCAGTACTGGGACGGCACGCGCTGGCAAGCCGACCCGGCCCGCGCGGCGGCGTTGCCGGGGCTCGCCGACCGCCGCGTCAACGCCAGCCAGTTCATGTTCGCCGGCAACCGCTTCTGGGTCGTCGACAAGGAGGGCGACTGGTGGGGCGACACGGTCTACGTGTACGTCGCCGAGCGGGCGACCGGCCCGTTCCACCAGATTGCGGCGGTACCGCAACCGCTGAAGTGCGGCGACTGCAACACGTTCTTCGCCGACTGGGTGCCCGGCGCGGCGGTCGGCGCACCGGGCGGCGCGTTGACGTACAGCTTGTCGCACAACCGCTGGGACGGTGAGCCGTCGGCGCACTACCGCCCGTCGTTCCATCAGGTGCGGGCGCCCGGCTACCCCCTGCGGGCCGGCGACACGCTGCGCCTGCGCGTGCCCGCCGCACCGGGCGAACCAGCGCCGGCGTCGGCCGTGCTCAACGTCACCGCCGTCGCCCCGCGCGCGGCCGGGCACCTCACGGTGTACGCCTGCGATCGACCGCGCCCGACGGCCAGCAACCTCAACTATCTGCCCGGCCCGGGGGCGGTCGCCAACCTCGTCGCCACCGCCCTCGACCGGCGCGGCGACGTGTGCATCTACAGCCACGCCGGCGCCGACGTGGTGGTCGACCTGGCCGGCACGGTCCCGGCCGGCGAGCAGGCCGCGTTCGTCGCCGAACCGGCACCCGTGCGGCTGGTCGACACGCGGGTGGGCACCGGCGCGGCGGTCCGGCTGGCGGCCGAGTCGGAAGTCGTCGTCGCGGTTGGTGGCGGCGCCCCGGTGGCGCTCAACCTCACGGCGATCGGCCCGTCGGCGGCGGGCTACCTCACCGCCTATCCCTGCGATACCGAGCGACCGCTCGCCAGCAACCTCAACTACGCCGCCGGCCAGACGGTCGCCGCGTTGGCGGTCGTGCGCCCCGACGACACCGGCAACGTGTGCGTGTTCAGCAAGGCCGCGACCGACGTCGTGGTCGATGCCGCCGGACGGTTCCCGACCGACCCGGGTGGCCTGATCGGCGGGCTCGCCGCGCTCGCCGCAGCCACCCGCCTCGGCGACACCAGGGCGGGGGCCACGCC
>JAEZFY010000230.1 GCA_023417265.1 Actinomycetes bacterium
CGTCGAGTTCGCCCCCTGGCCCATACGGGCCTAACCCTACGCTACGGCGACCCGCGGGTCGCCAGCCGAAGCCGGGCCGGTGCAACCGCCGGCCACATCGTCGTCACTCGGGGGTTCGAGAACATGGTCTACCAACTCAAGGATCAAGACGTCACGCCACCGCCGCTCGACCCGGCCCACCGCCGCTCGGCTGCCCGCGACGGTGCCGCTGCGGTGGCGATGGCACTCCTCACGATCGGCTTGATCGCGTTGATCATCGGCGTCCAGATCCTCTGATGGGGGCGCTCCACGAGCAGCCCCTGCTCCCCCACCTGATCATCGCCGCACTCGACTCGGGCGGCGACGCTCCGTGCATCCACACGGCCGACGGGCTCATGTCGTACGCCGACGTGGGCGCACGCGTGTCGCAGTTCGTGCAGGCCCAGCAGGCCCGCGGCATCACCCCGGGGGCGCGCCTGGCGATCTTGTCGAAGAACCGTCCCGAGGTGCTCGTCAACGCCATGGCGGCGCTCGTCAACGGTGTCGTGTTGACGCCGTTGCATCCGCTCGGGTCGCTCGCCGACCATGCCTACGTCGTCGGCGACGCGGCGATCGACTGCCTGGTGTACGACCCCGAGCACTTCTCGGAGCGGGCCGCCGAACTGCAGGCCGACCACCCGGGCTTGACGCTGCTCGGTTTCGGGCCGAACCGTGCCGACTCCGGCGTCGGCGACGACTACCTGGCGCTGGCCGACACGTTCGCACCCGAGCCGCTGGTGGCGCCCGAGCTGGCGCTCGACGACCTGTGCACGATCGTCTACACCGGCGGCACGACGGGCCTTCCCAAGGGTGTCGTCATGCCGCACCGCGTGTGGCAGGCGATGACGTGGATCCAGATGGCCGAGTGGGAGTTCCCGACCCCGTTGCGGATCGCCGTACCCACCCCGCTGTCGCACGCCGCCCTGTCGTTGTTGGCCCCGGTGATGGTGTCGCGCGGGTGCTTCTTCGTGATGGAGTCGTTCAGCCCGGACGCCTTCTTCGACCTCGTCGAGCAGCACCGCATCACGTGCACGCTGATCGTGCCGGTGATGCTCTACGCGATGCAGGGCCACCCGCGTTACCACACGGCCGACATGTCGTCGATGGAGACGATCTTCTACGGCGCCTCGCCGATGAGCCCGGCCAAACTGGCCGAGGCGATCGAGCACTGGGGGCCGATCTTCTTCCAGTTCTTCGGCCAGACCGAGGCGCCGATGGTGATCACGCACCTCAAGAAGGGCGAGCACGACCTCACCAAGCCCGAGCGCCTGGCCTCGTGCGGCAAGCCCGTGCCATGGTTGCACGTGGCCCTGCTCGACGAGCACAACCAGGTGGTCGGGCCGGGCGAGTCGGGCGAAATCTGCGTGCGTGGGCCGCTCGTGATGGTCGGCTACCACAACCGCCCCGACGAGACCGCCGAGGCGCTGTCGGGCGACTGGCTGCACACCGGCGACGTCGGCCGCTACGACGACGAGGGCTACCTGTACATCGTCGATCGCACCAAGGACATGGTGATCACCGGCGGCTTCAACGTGTTCCCGCGCGAGGTCGAGGACGTGATCAGCACGCACCCGGCGGTGTCGATGGTGATGGTGATCGGCGTGCCCGACCCGAAGTGGGGTGAGGCGGTCAAGGCCGTCGTCGTGCTCAAGCCCGAGGCCGAGCCGTCGGACGCGCTCACCCACGAGTTACAGCAGCTGGTCAAGGACGCCAAGGGCTCGCAGCAGGCCCCAAAGTCGATCGACTACGTCGACACGCTGCCGCTGACCCCGGTCGGCAAACTCGACAAGAAGTCGGTCCGCGCCCGCTACTGGGACAACACCACCCGCGCCGTCAGCTGACCCAGGCGGCGAGTACCTGCACTCGCGCCCGGGACGCGGAAAGGGACCGGCCGCACCTCGAGGTCGAGGTGTGGCCGGGCCCTTGCGGTGTTCAGGTCATTCGGGGGCGATGCCCATCGCCAGGTCGCTGACGTCGGTGAACTCGTTGTCGAGCGGGATGACCTTGCCGTTCTCGAGCTGGCT
This sequence comes from Actinomycetes bacterium, assembly GCA_023417265.1. Classification (GTDB taxonomy): domain Bacteria; phylum Actinomycetota; class Acidimicrobiia; order Acidimicrobiales; family Ilumatobacteraceae; genus Ilumatobacter. The sequence goes on from JAEZFY010000230.1 coordinate 2,043, forward strand.
GTAGACCACGCTGCGGTTGAACAGGCGCGGGTAGCCCTCGAGGCCGTCGGTCCATTCCTGGGTGAAGTCGACCACCGGCACCATGCCGTTGAGGTCGAGCTCGGTGGTGTTGCTGGCGGCCTCGAAGAACGAGGTCGCCGTCACCTCACCCTCGATGCCGCGGGCGATCTGGGCGAAGCCCATGTAGGCCGCCCACGTACCCATGCCGCCGAGGCTGTTGAAGTCGTTGGCCTCCTGGTCGATGTTCTCCTGCTCGAGCATCGCGCGGTACTCGGCCCACGGCTCGGTGGAGATGTCGGGGTACATGCCGGCGATGATGTTGCCGTTGGTGACCTCTTCGGCGCCCTTGGCGGAGATCGCGTTGAGGTTGCCCTGGTTGCCGTACTGGCGGACGTCGGTGTCGGCCTGCTGGAGCGCCGTGTTCCAGGTGAGGAACGGGGTCTCCGACAAGACGACCACGATGCAGTCGGCGTCGGTGGTGGCGCGGGCGACTTCGGCCGAGTAGTCCTGAGCGATCGTCGGCGTGATGATGACGTCGCCGAACGTGCGGCCGTAGGCCTTCATGGCGTTCTCCATCGGGGTGCGGAAGATCGCGTCGGCGCCTTCGGCGATGACGGCGTTGATGTTCTCGCAGCCGTCTTCGACGGCGCGCTTGACTTCGCCGACCGAGTACATCGGCTGGTTGCCGAGCGGGAACGAGTGCGCCGAGGTGAGCTCGGACGGCGAGATCGCGCAGCAGTTGCCGAACCACGTGATGTCGGACTCGGCGATGACCGGGACGATCGCTTCGGCGAAGTACGTGAACGAACCGACGACGGAGACGACGTTGTCCTCGACGGCTTGGCGGGCGCACGTGGCGGCCACCGCGGCGTCGAACTGTTCGTCGCAGACGTCGACTTCGACCGGGCGGCCGTTGATGCCGCCGTTGTCGTTGATGTACTTGGCGGCGAGTTCGGCCGTGATGGCGATGTTCTCGTAGGTGGGGCCGTTGGCGTTGAGCGTGGTGACGGTCAACAGCTTGATCGGCTCGCCGCTCAGCTCGCCGCCGGGTGCGTCGGTGCCGGCGGGTGCGTCGGTGCCGGCCGGTGCGTCGGTAGCGGCGGGTGCGTCGGTGGCGGCGGGCGCGTCCGGCGTGTCGGCGTCGTCGTCGTCACCGCCGCACGCAGCGGCCACGAGACCGGCTGCGATCACGAGTGCGACGCCACGGCGCCATGAGGTGCCCCTCTTCACAAGACCCATGTGTTCCCCCTGTAGGAATGGTTGTGCGGACACCGTGCCGGCGCCCGTCGGGGCCACACTAAACGCAACGCGCTCCGATTTCCTAGTGGGAGCTGAACGCGCGTTAAGGTGACGTCGCCGCCCTCCCGTGTGAGGCTGGGGGACGGCCCGCAGAGGAGAGCCGCACCCGCGCTCTTCCGGGACAGGGGGATGATGAACGAAGTCATCAGGTATGCGTTGTTGGGGCTCGGTGTCGGAGCCCTGTACGCGTTCGCGTCCCAGGGCCTGATGGTCATCTACCGCGGCACGGGCGTGCTCAACTTCTCGCTCGGCGCGACCGCGATCGCCGGCGTGTTCCTGCAGTACGAGTTGCAGTACGAGCACGGCCACAACTTCTTCGTCGCCTCGTTCTTCGGGGTGTTGCTGTCGGCGCTGCTCGGGGCGCTCACGCACTGGGTGGTGCTGCGCCCGCTGCAGCGCAAACGGGCGAGCACGCTCGTGCAGTTGTTGGCCACGCTCGGCGTGTTGATCACGGTCCAGGCCGGTGTCGTCATCCGTTACGGCTCCAAGCCGCGCCAGGTGCCGAGCCAGTTGCCCACCGATCGGGTGACGCTGTACGGCGACGTCAGCATCACCGCCGACCGCTTGATCCTGCTCGGGATCGGGTGCTTGTCGGCGTTCCTGTTGTGGTTGCTCTACCGCTCGTCGCGGTTCGGCATCGAAACCGAAGCCGTGTCGGAGAGCGAGCGCAACGCGGCCGCGGTGGGCGTGTCGCCGAACAAGGTCGCCGTGCTCAACTGGTCGCTCGGTTCGGCGATCGCCTGCATCGCCGGCATCTTGGTGGTGCCGGTGATGACGCTCCAGGTGACGTCGATGACGGCGCTCGTGCTGGCCGCCCTGGCCGCCGCGCTGGTGGCCGACTTCAAGTCGTTCCCGATCGCCACGGCCGCCGGCTACGTGCTCGGCATGGGCCAGACGCTGGTCGGGCGGTTCTGGGATCAGCAGGGTGCCGGGCAGTCGCTGCCGTTCTTGTTAATCATCGCCATGCTCGTGTTCCGGGGCCGCTCGCTGCCGCTGCGCGACCAGTTCTTGCGCAAGCTGCCGGCGGTCGGCAACGGGCGCATGTCGTGGGACTGGACGATCTTCCTGGCCGGGGCGGTCGTGTTCTTGATGCTCACCAAGGACACGAAGTGGGTCGACGCGATCACGGTCACGTTGTGCGCGGCGATCATCCTGCTGTCGATCGTTGTCGTCACCGGGTACGCCGGGCAGCTCTCGCTGGCGCAGTTCGCGATGGCCGGGTTCGGGGCGTGGGTGGCCGGGCGCCTGGTGGCGGTGTACGAGATCCCGTTCCTGGTGGCGCTCGTGGCGGGCGTCGCCGCGGCGGTGCCGCTCGGCATGTTGTTCGCGCTCCCGGCGGTGCGCACGCGCGGCATCAACCTGGCGATCGTCACGCTCGGGTTGGGCACGGCGATCGAGTTGATGCTGTTCAACAACGGCGACTTCACGGGCGGCATCAAGGGCACGCCGGTCGGCAATCCGAGCTTGTTCGGCTACGAGATCAGCTCGATCCGGCATCCCGAGCGGTACGGCATCTTCGTGCTCGGCATGGCCCTCTTGGCGGTGGTGCTGGTCACGAACGTGCGCCGTGGGCGCAGCGGGCGGCGCCTGATCGCGGTCCGCACGAACGAGCGTGCGGCGGCTGCGCTCGGCATCAACATCGTCGCCGCCAAGCTGTTCGCGTTCGCGTTCGCCTCGGCGCTGGCCGCGCTCGGCGGGATCCTGCTGGCGTTCCGCCTGACCTCGATCAGCTACGGCTCGTTCACGAACTTCACGTCGATCACGTTCGCCGGGCTGTCGCTGGTGGGCGGTGTCGGCTATGTGCTCGGGGCGTTCGTCGGGGCGATGATGACCACCGCCGGGTTCAACCAGGAGGTCATGGAGTCGACGTGGGACGGCGTCGGCGAGTACATCCAGCTGATCAGCGGCATCGCGATCTTGCTGGTGGTGCTCTACAACCCCGACGGTGTCGCCGCCGAGTGGGCGCGCACGTTCCGCAACCTGAAACGCACGAAGAAGTTCGGCGAGTCGTACTTCATCAAGCTCGCCGACGTGTCCGAGCCGGTCGCCGAGGGCCACGATCAGCGGGTCGCGCCGAAGCGCCTGGTGGTCGAGGACCTCACCGTCAAGTACGGCCCGGTGACCGCCGTCGACGACGTCACGTTCACGATCGAGCCGGGCACGGTCACCGGCCTGATCGGCCCGAACGGCGCCGGCAAGACCTCGCTGATCGACGCCCTCACCGGGTTCACGCGCACGAACGAGGGGCGCGTGCGGATCGGCGACCAGGACGTGTCCGACGCCGGCGCCTCGGCTCGCGTCCACGCCGGGATGGCGCGCTCGTTCCAATCGCTCGAACTGTTCGAGGACTCGAGCGTGTTCGAGAACTTGAGCGTCGCCGCCGACTCGCAGACCTGGAAGGCCTACCTGCGCGACCTGGTGTGGCCGGTGATCCCGAAGTTCGGCCCGGAGGTGGTCCGGGCGATCGAGGAGTTCGAGCTCGACGAGGACCTCCACCGCGAGGTCAGCGACCTGTCGTACGGCAAGCGCCGCCTGCTGGCGATCGCCCGGGCCGTGGCGATGCATCCGAGCGTGCTCCTGCTCGACGAACCGGCCGCCGGTTTGAGCTCGGTCGAGAGCGTCGAGCTGGCCCGGGTGGTGCGCCGCCTGGCCGACGAGTGGGGCATGGCGATCCTCGTCGTCGAGCACGACATGAATTTCGTGATGGGCGTGTGCGACCAGGTGGTGGTGCTCGACTTCGGCCGCAAGATCGCCCACGGCACACCCGAACAGGTGCGCAACGACCCGGGCGTGATCGCCGCCTACCTCGGCGACAAGACCGACGACGAGCTCGACATCCGTGCCAGCGACCTACGTGCGGCCGTGCCCGCAGGAGGAGCATGATGACCGCCACCGTGCCGCACGACACGCCGCCCAACACACCGTCCAACACACCGGCCGGACACGCCCCGGCGGGCGCCTTCGACACCGACACCAGCCCGTACGCGGTGACGAGCACCCCCAACTTGCTCGAGACGCGCGGCTTGAAGGCCGGCTATCTCGGCCGCGAGGTGGTGTCGGGCGTCAACATCACCGTGCGCCCCGGCGAGGTGGTGGCCCTGCTCGGCCCGAACGGTGCCGGCAAGACCACCACGCTCTTGACGCTCGCCGGCCAGCTCGCCCCGGTCGACGGGATCGTGATGTTCAGCAACGTGCCGACGTTCACGCCGATGTACCAGCGCGTGCGCCAGGGCGTCGGGCTGGTCACCGAGGAACGCCTGATCTTCACGAAGATGTCCACCCGCGACAACCTGCGGATCGGTGGCGGCGACGTCGACCGGGCGCTCGAGCTGTTCCCCGCGCTCGAGGCCCGCCTCGACGTGCGCGGCGGCATGTTGTCGGGTGGCGAGCAGCAGATGGTGGCGCTCGCCCGGGCGCTCAGCCGCAACCCGAACATCCTGCTCGCCGACGAGCTGTCGCTCGGGCTCGCCCCGCTGATCGTCGACCGCCTGCTCGGCGCCGTGCGCCAGGCCGCCGACGAGCAGGGCATCGGCGCCCTGATCGTCGAGCAGCACGCCCGCAAGGCGCTCAAGTACAGCGACCGCATGTACCTGATGGCGCGTGGCCAGATCCGCATGGAGATGAGCTCCACCGAGGCGCTCGCCCGGCTCGACGAGATCGAGGAGGCCTATCTGGCCGGGGTCGCCGAGTCGGAGGAGGACCACATCGAGCGCAAGCGCCGCAAGGACGTGCGCAAGGCGTGGGGCCGCCAGCGCGTGCGCGAGCGCGAGCTGCGCCGGCTCACCGGCACGCAGGTGTCGCGCCGGCGCCCCGCCGAAGACGACGAGATCCTCGACCGCGACCAGCTCCGCCGCGACTGGCAGATGCGTGCCCGCCGGGGCCGCAAGTACTGACACGGACCAAGTCCTGACACGCCGAGTACTGACACGACATGAACACGCACCGGATTCACTCCCGGCGGGCAACCGCCGGCTCACCCGTCCACTCAATCTGGGGGAACCACTGACATGGGGTACCGCACCGCTGAACTGCCACCCGTCGACCTCGACGAGTTCCCGAAGATCCCGTTCCTGCCGCGCATGAAGCTGCTCCAGCTGCACTGGGTGGAGGCCGGGTTCGGCACGCCCAAGCAGACGGCCATGTTCTACGTGTGGAAGATCTTCTTCTACGCCTTGTTCGGCCTGATCGTGGCCGGGGCGTTCACGGCCGGGCTCGAGTTCAACGACATCGGCGGCTGGTGGGACGAACCGATCCTGTACCAGAAGCTGATGATCTGGACGGTGTTGATGGAGATCCTCGGCCTCGCCGCCACGTGCGGGCCGATGGCGTTCCACTTCGACCCGCCGATCGGCCAGTCGTTGTACTGGTGGCAGAACGACACGATCCGGATCCCCCCGTACCCGAACCACGTGCCGTTCACGAAGGGCAACCGGCGCACCCCGTGGGACACCGGGCTGTACAAGCTGATCGTGTTCTGGCTGATCATGATGCTGTTCCTGTCGGGGCACCAGATCGACGGGCTGCCCGAGGGCACCGCCGGCGTGATGCCACGCTGGCCGTTCCTCGTGTACGCCGGGCTGATCGTGTTGATGGGCCTGCGCGACAAGTGCGTGTTCCTCGCCTCGCGCGCCGAGCAGTACGTGCCGACGATGCTCGCCTTCGCGCTGTTCCCGTCGTGGGTCGACATGGTCGTGGCCGCCAAGATCTTCATCGTCATCGTGTGGATGGGTGCCGGCATCTCCAAGCTCCAGCACGGCTTCTCGCACACGGTCGCGGTGATGATCAACAACACGCCGTGGAACAGCTCGCGGCGGTTGCGGATGGCCACCGTGCGCGACTATCCGAACGACTTGCGGCCGTCGAAGTTCACGCATCTGATGGCCCACATCGGTGGCACGACGTGCGAGATCGTGGCGCCCCTGGTGCTGCTGTTCTCGCCGTGGCCGTGGCTGACGTTGCTCGGCCTGCTGTCGATCTGGGCGTTGCACACCTTCATCATCTCGACGATCCCGCTCGCCGTGCCGCTCGAGTGGAACGTGTTCTTCATGTTCGTCGCCGGGTTCTTGTTCCTCAACTATCCGGCCGGTGACGGCTGGGGTGTCGGCGACATCGAACCGCTGCTGTTGATCCCGGTCTTGGTGGTCGGCTTGTTCGGCATCGTGCTCGGTGCGATCTGGCCGCAGTACGTGTCGTTCCTGATCGGCATGAAGCAGTACGCCGGCAACTGGGCGTCGACGACGTGGGCGTTCAAGGACAAGGAGAAGGAAGACCGCCTGAACGAGCGGATCGTCAAGGCTTCCGACAACCAGATCGACCAGATCGAGCCGATCTTCGGCAAGGAGATCGGCGAGATCTTCATCCAGAAGGCGATCGCCTTCCGGATGATGCACCCGATGGGGCGCATGCACATCACGTTGCAGATGCGCCACAACGAGGACATCGACACGCGGGTGCTGCGCGAGGGCGAGTTCCTCGGCAACGTGCTGCTCGGCTGGAACTTCGGCGACGGGCACTGCAACGACGAGCGCCTCGTCGAGGCGGTGCAGGAGCGCTGCAACTACGAGCCGGGCGACCTCCGGGTGGTGTTCACCGAGTCGCAGCCGATGTTCTCGAAGAAGGTCCAGTACCGCGTGATCGACGCCGCCCTGGGCGTGGTCGAGAAGGGCTGGTACCACAACGACGACGCCGCCAACGAACAGCCGTGGCTGCCCAACGGGCTGCTCCCGCACGTGATCACCTGGACCCGTGAGGGGTACGTCGCTCCCGGTGCCCCGTACCCCGGGCCGGGCACCCGCGGCCCGGCCGCGCCGCACCAGCCCACGCTCGTCGACGCCTGAGGTCGTGACCGTCCGATGACCCGCGCGATCGTTGTCGGCAGCGGCCCCAACGGGCTGGCTGCAGCGGCGGTTCTCGCTCGGGCGGGCATCGCGGTCACCGTCCTCGAAGCGGCCGATTCGGTCGGTGGGGGCACGCGCAGCTCCGAGTACATCGTGCCGGGGCTGCTCCACGATCACTGTTCGGCGGTCCACCCGATGACGGTGGCGTCGCCGCTGTTCCGGCTGCTCGACCTGCCGGGGCTCGTGTGGCGGGCACCCGACGTCGACTGCGCGCACCCGCTCGACGACGGTTCGGCGGGCGCCTTCTTCCGCTCGTTCGAACGTACCGAGGAGGCGCTCGGCGCCGACGGGCGGCGCTGGCGGCGCGTGTTCGAACCGGTCGCCGAGCACTTCGACGACCTGTTCGACGACATCTCGCAGCCACTGATCCGGGTGCCGCGGCATCCGATCACGCTCGCCCGGTTCGGCATGCGGGCGGCGCTGCCGGCCACCGCGCTCGACCGGGTGTTCCGCACCCCGAAGGCGAAGGCGTTGTGGGCGGGCGTCGCCGCGCACGCGTTCTGGCCCCTTAACCGGCCGCTGTCGACGGCGATCGGGGCGTCGCTCGTGTCGGCCGCCCACGCCCACGGGTGGGTCGTCGCCGAGGGCGGTTCGCAGGCGATCGCCAACGCGCTCGTGGCCGACATCTGCGCCCACGGCGGCACGATCGAAACCGGTGTGCGGGTCACGTCGGTGGCCGACCTCCCGGCCCATGACGTGCTGATGCTCGACGTCTCCCCCGCCGTCGCGCTCGGCATCCTCGGCGACCGGCTGCCGGCCCGGGTCGCTCGGGCGTACCGCCGGTTCCGCCACGGGGCCGGGGCGTTCAAGGTCGACTTCGCCGTCGAGGGCGGCGTGCCGTGGACGGCCGAGGTGGCCCGCCGGGCCGGCACCGTGCACCTCGGCGGCACCGCCGACGAGGTGATCGCCGGCGAGCGGGCGGTGCACCGGGGCTCGCTGCCCGAGCATCCGTTCGTGCTGGTCGGCCAGCAGTACCTCGCCGACCCGACCCGCTCGGTCGGCGACGTGCATCCGCTGTGGACGTACGCCCACGTGCCGCACGGCTTCACCGGCGACGCCACCGAGGCGATCATCGCCCAGCTCGAACGGTTCGCGCCGGGGTTCCGCGAGCGCGTCGTGGGCATGGCGGTGCGCAGCACCACCGAGCTGTCGGTCTACAACGCCAACTACATCGGTGGCGACATCATCGGCGGGGCGTCGTCGCTGCACCAGACGATCTTCCGCCCGCGCGTGGCGCTCGCCCCCTACGCCACGGGCATCCCCGGCACGTACCTGTGCTCGGCCTCGACCCCACCCGGCGCGGGAGCGCACGGCATGTGCGGCGCCAACGCCGCCGCCCGGGCGCTCGCCCGCGTCGCCGCCCGCACGTGACACGCAACGAAAGGCACACGATGCGCAACGTCTACATGACCGA
>JAEZFY010000130.1 GCA_023417265.1 Actinomycetes bacterium
ACGAGTGACAGACCCACGAGCAATGCGCCAACGCGGCGCACTCGTGTCTTCTGCATAGGGTTGGTCCTCCCCCTGGTTCGGCGAGGCGGGGTTGCCTCGGCGTTTCGGGTCCCGCGAACGTTAGACGAAATTTCACAGAAGGGCATGCACGCCCGGGCCGCGAGCGGCGTCAGTCGAGCTTGTCGAGGAACCGGGCGAGCGGTTCGCCGACCTGTTCGGTCTCGATCAGGAAGGCGTCGTGGCCGTGCGGTGAGTCGATCTCGACGAACGCCGCCGGGTGGCTCCCGGACCCGAACAGCTCGGCGATCTGGCGCTGCTGGTAGATCGGGTAGAGCATGTCGCTGCCGATCCCGAGCGTGAGGCTCGGCACGCGTGCGCGGGCGACCGCGGCGGCGAGGTTGCCGCGCCCGCGGGCGACGTCGTGGAGGTCCATCGCCTTGCTGATCACGAGGTAGCTGTTGGTGTCGAAGCGGTGGGCCAGCTTGTCGCCGTGGTAGCGGAGGTAGTTCTCGACTTCGAATTCACCGTCGGTGAGTTGGCGCCCGAAGCGCTCGGTGAACACGTTGTCGCTGCGGAACGTCACCTGGGCGATCTGGCGGGCGACGGCCAGCCCGGCGGTCGGGCCGGCGCCGGGTTCGGCGTCGTAGTAGTCGCCGCCGCGCCAGTGGGGGTCGAGTCGAATTGCCCGGCGCCCGATCGTGCCCCACGCGATCTGCTGGGCCGTCGATTGGATACACGTCGCGATCGGCACGACCGCGCCCACCCGGTCGGGATAGGTGATCGCCCATTCGATCGCCTGCATTCCGCCCATCGATCCGCCGATCACCGCCGCCCACCGGCGGACGCCGAGGTAGTCGGCGAGGCGGGCCTGCGTGCGCACCATGTCGCGGATCGTCACGACCGGGAACCGGGAGCCGTAGGGGCGCCCGTCGAGGGGGTGCGGCGACGCCGGCCCGGTGGACCCCTGGCACCCGCCGAGCACGTTGGCGCACACGACGTACCAGCGATCGGTGTCGATGTAGCGGCCGGGGCCGATCATGTCGTCCCACCAGCCGGGCGTGGGGTGCCCCGGCCCAGCCCGCCCGGCGGCGTGCGTGTCGCCGGTCCAGGCGTGACAGATGAGCACCGCGTTGGCGCCGTCGGAGTCGCGCTGGCCCCACGTCTCGTAGGCGATCGTGACGTCGCCGAGCGTGCCGCCCTGCTCGAGCGCGAACGGGTGGTCGCCGGCGAACGCGAAGAACTGGCGCCGCCCCACCGCGTGGCCGGGCAGCCAGGCGCCGGTAACGGGCAGCGTCTCGTTGGCCATCTCGGTTCCCCTTCTGTGCGCGGCGGGCTGTTCGGTTGCATCGCCAGCGGCACGAACGCCGGTTTGCCGGTTTGCCGGCCGCATTCCCCACCGTTACCGGTGAGGGAGGCACCTTGGAGGCGTCGTCCAGGTTGCCGGGCCCGTTGCCGGGCCGCTCTTGATGCAGCGGCGATGGTAGCAGCGCGGCGGCCCCGATACCGTCACGGCGCGATGTACCGGTTCCTCCTGCGCCCGAAGTGGCTCGGGTTCCATCTCCTGGTGGTCGCCGCGATCGTGGCGATGGTGAACCTCGGGTTCTGGCAGCTGCGCCGGCTCGACGAGCGCCAGGCGTTCAACGCCGTCGTCGCCGCGCGTTACGACGCCGCGCCGGTCGCGCTCGGCGAACTCGCCGGACCGGTCCTCGACGACCCCGCGGATCCGGTCCTCGACGACGTCGAGTGGCGTCCGGTCGTGGCCACCGGCACCTACCTCGCCGGACGGTCGGTGGAGATCGTCAATCGCAGCCAGGGTGGCCGGGCCGGCGAGAACGTCGTGTCCCCGCTGCTGCTCGACGACGGCCGCGTGCTGCTCGTCAACCGCGGCTTCGTGCCGCTCGACACGGAGCCACCCGTGCCACCTTCCGGCGAGGTCACCGTCACGGGCCGCCTACGGGCCAGCGAGCAACGCCGCACCGGGCAGCTCAGCGATCCCGCCGAGGGCAGCCTGCAGGTCGCTCAACGGGTCGACCTCGGGCGCCTCGACGAGCAGTTCGCCGAGCCGCTCGTGCCGATGTACCTCGAGCTGATCGAGTCGCAACCCGCCGAGGCGACCCCGTATCCCGAGCAGGTGCAGCGGCCGACGCTCGACGAGGGCTCGCACCTCTCGTACGCGGTGCAGTGGTTCATCTTCTCGGCGGCGGTCGCCGTCGGTTGGGTGCTGGCCGTGCGCCGTTCGCTGACGACCCGGCGACGTGCCGTCAGCGCGCCGACCAGCCCGCACTGAGCCGGGCCGCGACGTCGATGACGCTCAGGTAGGTGTTGCGCCGGGGCACCCCGCGGAGCACCGACGCGTCGGCGAGGGCGATCCCGCGATAGCCGCGCAGCCATCCGCCCGAATCGGTCACGACGCCGAGCCGGCAACTCGCGGCGGTGTGGTGATACGGGTTCGGTGCGGCCGCGACCCAGGCGGCGACCGCGTCGGCACCACCGGCGAGCAGCGTGGCGAGCCGGGTGCCGTGGTCGTCGACGAACCAGTGCTCGGCCACCGCCCGCAACGCCGCGTGGTTGGCCAGCGCGAGCAGCGCAGCGACCGCCGCCTGCAGCCGGGCTCGATCGGTGGGATGCGCCAACGCCGCGGCGTCGACGACCGGCGGGCCGGACGGGTCGGGCAGGCTGACGCGACCCTCGGCGTGGACCGCGAGCAGGCCGGCCACGAGCGCGCCGTACCCGTCCATCGCCGGGTTCGCCTCGATCGCCAGGAACTGCGTGTCGCCGTGCTCGGCGGTGACGGTCACGTCCGGCGCGTCGGGTGCGTGGGCCAGTCCGGGGCTGCCGGAGCACACGAGGGCGACGCCGACGTGGTTCTGCAGCCCGTGCCCGACGCCGGGCGTATCGATGCCGCTGCGCAAGAGCAGCGCCGGCGTGGCGACCGCGCCGGCGCACACCACCACCCGGTCGCCGGCCAGCTCGCCCGCCGTCGTCGCCACGCCGACCGCGGTGCGCTCGGAGCACAGCACGGCGAGCACACCGGTGTTCGTGCGCACCTCGACGTTGCCAGGCAGCGGGTCGAGGTAGGCCTCGGCGACGTCGACGCGCCGGCCCCCACGACGGGCCAGCAGCACCGGGGCGGCCAACTCGTCGGCAGCTTGCAGGGCGCGCCCGAGCGGGCCGATCGCGGCGGGTGGTTCGAGTGGCAGGCGGTGCCGGTACTCGCCCGGGTCGCCGACCACCACGCCGCCGTTGACACGCGAGGCACCGCCGAGGCTCGGCCCGGATTCGAGCACGAGCACCTCGTCGGCGGGCCGGTCGGCACCAAGTTGGGCGGCGACCACGCACCCGGCGGTACCGCCGCCGACGACGATCCAGCGCGTCATCGGGCCGCGTCAGTCGGGCCGCGGCGTGAACGCCGGGAGCCCGGCGAGGTGGGCGGCGTCGTTGTAGCGAACCATCCGCCACTTGCCCGACGCGGCGTACACGAACTCGGTCAGCGACGTGTTGCGCGTGAACAGTTCGAACACACCTGACGAGGGGCCGCGCAACAGCTGCCGCAGCACCCGGTCGATCACGCCGGCGTGACAGGCGACGACGACGGTGGAGCCGGCGTGGCGATCGACCACGTCGGTCAGCGTGGTGCCGATCCGCAGGTCGAAGGCGGCGACCGTCTCGCCGCCCGGAAAGCTCACCGCGTACGGGTTGCTCTCCCAGTCGGGCCGGCCGTGGCGCTCGACGAAGTCGGCGAACGTCAACCCGTCGCAGTCGGGGCCGGGGTCCTGCTCGCCGAACCCGGGCTCGATCTTGACGTCGCTGACGCCGAGTGCTGGGGCGATGATCTCGGCCGTCTGGATCGCCCGCGGGTAGCTGCTCGCGTACAGCGTGAGCGCGCTCCCGGCCGCCTCGCCGTGAACGAGTTCGGCCGAGGCGGCGAGCCGGTCGCGGAGGCGTTCGGCCTGCTCGCGCCCGAGCGGCGACAACCCGCTGCAGGTTGCCAAACCGCCGACGACTCGGTCGACCGTCACCTGCGATTCGCCGTGTCGGACGAGCACCACCCGGGTGCCCGCGAGCCGTTCCACCATGCGGGCAGAGTACCGCCCGGAAACATTTTGTTCAGCGGGGCGGGGGTTCTGGCGCGCACCGCATAGGTTCACCGGTGTGGCATCCCGGCATCGTCTGACGATCCGCTCGATCGATCCAGACCCGCGAGCTGCCCACCTCATCGAGGCCGCTACACAGATCGGCCTGCCCGTCGATGACCCCACCGCGGTGACCGTCGCCGACGTGGTCTTCGTCGAGGGTCCGCTCTCGCCCGCCGATCTCGACCGGCTCGCCGGCTTCCTCCTCGATCCGCTCCTGCAGACCGGCACCTGGGACGACCCGACCGATCCAGGCGTCGAGATCGCCTTGCTGCCCGGGGTCACCGACAGCGCCGCCCCGGCAGTGCTCCGCGCGGCCGCCCAGCTCGGCGTCCCCGTGGTTGCCGCGGCCACCGGCCGGCGCCTCGCGTTCGGACCGGGGGTGCCCGCCGAGCGGGCGCTCACGCTGACCGAACGATTGGCCGCCAACCCGGTGATCGAACGCTGGACGTACGGGCTGATCGATCCGTCGTTCGTCGACGCCGGGCGCGGTTCGGGCCGGGCCGAGGTGATCCCGATCGCCGGCCTCGGTGCCGACGAACTGGTGGCCCTCGGTGCCGAGCGGGCGCTCGCCCTCGATCCCGCCGAGCTGGCGACGATCCAGCAGCACTTCGCCGGGCTCGGCCGCGAACCCACCGACGTCGAACTCGAGACGCTCGCCCAGACGTGGAGCGAGCACTGCGCCCACAAGACGTTCCGGGCGGCGATCACCACCGACGACGGCGCGGCCCGGCCGACCCTCATCGACATGCTGCGCGAGTGCACCCGATCGATCGACGCCGGGTTCGTGCGTTCGGCGTTCGTCGGCAACGCCGGGATTGTCGCCTTCGAACCCGCCATCGACCGGGCCCGCGGCGAGCTCACCCTGGCGGTCAAGGCCGAGACCCACAACCATCCCTCGGCGATCGAGCCGTTCGGGGGCGCCAACACCGGCGTCGGCGGCGTCATCCGCGACGTGCTCGGTATCGGCCACCGCCCGGTGGCGGTCACCGACGTGCTGTGCTTCGGGCCGCCCGACACGGCACTCGACGCGCTCCCGGCCGGCGCGCTTCACCCGGTTCGGATCCGCGACGGCGTGATCGCCGGCATCGCCGACTACGGGAACAAGATCGGTCTGCCCACCGTGGCCGGCGCGATCCTGTACGACCCCGGCTACACCACCAACCCGCTCGTGTTCGCCGGCTGCGTCGGCGAGGCCGTCGGCTGGGAACCCGACGCCGGCCCACACCCGGGCGATCGGGTGGTCGTGCTCGGTGGGCGCACCGGTCGCGACGGCATCGGCGGGGCGACGTTCTCGTCGCTGACGATGGACGCCACCACCGGCTCGGTGGCCGGGGCCAGCGTGCAGATCGGCGAGCCGATCGTCGAGAAGCTCCTGATCGACGTGCTCGTCGGCGCCGAGCACCTCTACACGGCGATCACCGACTGCGGCGCCGGTGGCCTGTCGTCGGCGATCGGCGAGATGGCCGAACACGTCGGCGCCGACGTCGAACTCGACCGGGTCCCGCTCAAGTACCCCGGGCTCGAACCGTGGGAGATCTGGCTGTCGGAAGCCCAGGAGCGGATGGTCGTCGCCGTCCCGCCCGAGCACATCGCCGGGCTCGCCGACCGGTGCGCCCACTTCGGGGTCGAGCTGGCCGACCTCGGCGAGTTCACCGGCGACGGCACACTCACCGTGCGCAGCGGCGGCACCGCCGTGCTCGAGCTGTCGACCAAGTTCCTGCACGACGGGCGCCCGCAGCGCGAGCTGCACGCCGAGCTGCCGCACCCACGTCGCGACGGCGCGGGCAGCCGGGTGGTCGCCGACCCGGTCGCCACGCTGCTCGCCCTGCTCGGCCACCGCAACATCGCCTCCAAGGCTGCCGTGATCCACCGCTACGACCACGAGATCGGCGGTTCGACGGCGATCCGGCCGCTCGTCGGGCGGATGGCCGACGCCCCCGGTGACGGCGTCGTGATGGCGCACCCCACGGCGGCCGGCGGGTATGCGATCGGCATCGGCGTCAACCCGTGGTACGGCGAGCACGACCCGGAGTGGATGGCCCACGCGGCCGTCGACGAGGCGATCCGCAACGTCGTCGCCGTCGGCGCCGACCCGGACCGGGTGGCACTGCTCGACAACTTCTCGTGGGGTGACCCGCGGCGCCCGTCGACGCTCGGAGCGCTGGTCGCCGCAGTCGAGGGGTGTTGCGCGGCGGCGCGCGCCCACCGCGCGCCGTACGTGTCGGGCAAGGACTCGCTCAACAACGAGTACACCGGCGCCGACGGGCACCGCCACAGCGTGCCCCCGACGCTCGTCATCACGGCCATCGCCGCAGTGCCCGACGCCGACCGCTGCGTGACGTCGGCGCTGACCGCGCCGGGCAACGCGCTCGTGCTGCTCGGCACCACCCGCCCGGAGTTCGCCGGCAGCCACCTCGACCTGGTGCTCGGCGCCGCCGCCGAACTCGACGCCCTCGGCACGGTGCCCGCCCCCGACCCCGACGCCCCGGCTCGCTACCGGGCGCTGCACCAGGCGATCCTCGCCGGGCTCGTCCGGTCGTGCCACGACGTCAGCGAAGGCGGGCTGGCGGTCGCCCTCGCCGAGATGTGCATCGGCGGGCGGCTCGGCGCCACCATCACCGCGCTCGCCCACCCCGACCAGCCGACCGCCCTGTTCGCCGAATCGAGCGGTCGCCTGATCTGCGAGGTCGCTACCGCCGACTTGGCTCGGTTCACGACGCTCGTCGGCGGCGAACCGATCGGCAGCGTCACCGACGACGCGGCGTTGACCCTGCCGGGCCTCCCGCCGATCGACATCGAACTGCTCGTCGACGCGTTCGCCGGAGATCGGAGCGACGCGTGAGCACCCGCCCGAACGCGATCGTCGTCGCCGGTCCCGGAACGAACCGCGACCGCGACCTCGTGCTGGCCCTCGAACTCGCCGGTGCCGACGCGGCCGTGGTGCTCACCACAGAGCTGCAGCAACACCCGGAACTGCTCGCCGAGGCGCAGCTGCTGGCGGTCGCCGGGGGCTTCTCGTACGGCGATGCGCTCGGTGCCGGGCGCATGCTCGCGCTCGACCTCACCGCCGGCGAGCAAGCCCTGCACGAGTTCGTCGCCACCGGCAAGCCGGTGATCGGGATCTGCAACGGGTTCCAGGCGCTGACCCGGGCGGGCGTGCTGCCGGGCGCGCTCGGCCACAACGCCCACGGCACGTTCGAGTGCCGCTGGGTGCAGATCGACCCTGAGCCGACCAGCACGTGCGTGTGGATCGGCGACCTCACCCAGCCGGTGCACTGCCCCATCGCCCACGGCGAGGGCCGCTACGTGCACCCCGACCCGCACGGCCTGGCGGCCGCGGGGCAGGTCGCCCTGCGCTACCGCAGCACGAACCCGAACGGATCGGTTGCCGACATCGCCGGCGTCAGCAACGCGGCCGGCAACGTGCTCGGCCTGATGCCGCATCCGGAGAACTTCGTCGTCGCCCGTCAGCACCCGCAGCACACCACCGGCGGCGACCACAGCGACCACCTCGGCCTGCAGCTTTTCCGCAACGGCGTCGCCGCAGCGCGAGAGTGCTGACGTGCGCATCAGCTTGTTCGAACCGTTCGTCGACGTCGACCTGCCGCTCCCCGACCGGCGCGACGGCAAGGTCCGCGTGTCGTGGGCGCTCGCCGACGACGACCACGGCGCGCGCCGGCTGATGGTCACCACCGACCGGCTGTCGGCGTTCGACCGGGTGCTGGCGGGCGTGCCGTACAAGGGTCAGGTGCTCAACCAGCTCGCCGCGTGGTGGTTCGCCCAGACCGCCGACCTGGTGCCCAACCACGTGCTCGCCGTGCCCGACCCGAACGCGCTCGTCGCCCGGGCCGCCCGTCCGCTCCCGGTCGAGGTCGTCGTCCGCGGCCACATCACCGGCGTCACCGACACGTCGCTGTGGGGCATGTACTCGCGCGGCGCCCGGGAGATGTACGGCTACGCGTTCCCCGACGGGCTGCGCAAGAACACCAGCCTCCCCCGGCCGATCGTCACGCCGACCACCAAGGCGGCCCACGGCGGCCACGACGAGCCCCTGTCGTGCGCCGACGTGGTGGCGCGCGGGCTGCTCGACAGCGAGCTCTGGCAGCGCGTCGAGGCCACGGCCCTGGCGGTGTTCGCCCGGGGCGTCGCGGTCGCCGCCGAGGCCGGCCTGATCCTCGCCGACACCAAGTACGAGTTCGGGGTCACCACCGACGGCGAGCTGCTGCTGATCGACGAGGTCCACACCCCCGACTCGTCGCGCTTCTGGATGGCCGACTCGTACACGCGCCGCCTCGCCGCCGGCGATGAGCCCGAGAGCCTCGACAAGGAGTTCGTGCGGCGGGCGTTCGCCGACCTCGGCTACACCGGCGACGGCCCGCCGCCGGCGCTTCCCGACGACGTCTGGTCGGCCACCGCCGGGCGCTACATCGTCGCCTACGAAACGCTCACCGGGCAGGCATTCCTGCCGGCGGCGTATCCTGTCCAAGCGCGCCTCACCGACAACCTCACGAAGGCAGGGATCCTGTGATCAGTTCCCCCGAGAACGCCCGGCCTGCGCCGGTGGCCCCGCCCCAGCGGCGGGTACCCGACAGCGACAGCCCCCGCGAGGAGTGCGGTGTCATCGGCCTCTCCACCCCCCACGGCGACGGCGTCGCCGAGCTGACCTTCTTCGGACTGTTCGCCCTCCAGCATCGCGGCCAGGAAGCCGCCGGCATCGCCGTCAGCGACGGCAACCGGGTGCGTCTGCACAAGGACGAAGGGCTGGTCAGCAACGTCTTCAACCAGCACACGATGGCGCAGCTCGCCGGCTACCACTCGATCGGCCACACCCGCTACTCCACCACCGGCGCCAACGCCCTGCGCAACATCCAGCCGTTCGTCGTCGAGACGATGCACGGCCCGATGGCCGTCGCCCACAACGGGAACATCGTCAACGCCCCGGCACTGCGCGACGAACTCCTGTCGCGCGGCTTCGGGCTCACGGCGACGAGCGACACCGAGGTGATGGCGCTGATGCTCGCCGCCGCCGGCGGGCGCACGTGGGAGGAACGCCTCGAACGCACGCTGCCCGCCTGGAAGGGCGCCTTTTCGGTGACGATCCTCACCGACAAGCAGGTCATCGCCGCCCGCGACCCGTGGGGCTTCCGGCCGATGTCGCTCGGCCGGCTCCCGCACGGCGGGTACGCGGTCGCCAGCGAGACATGCGCGCTGACCACGCTCGGCTGCGTCGACATCGACGAGATCCGCCCTGGCGAGATCGTCACCTTGCGCGGTGCCGAGTTGCGCCGCTACCAGGCGCTCGCCCCCGCCCCGAGCGCGCGCTGCACGTTCGAGTACGTGTACTTCTCGCGGCCCGACTCGAACTGGGGTGGCGCCAGCGTCCACCACGTGCGCCAGCGGCTCGGTGTCGAGCTGGCCCGCGAGTCGGGGGTCGATGCCGACGTCGTCATCCCGGTGCCTGACAGCAGCATCCCCGCTGCGATCGGGTACTCCCGCGAATCCGGGTTGCCGTTCAACGACGGGCTGATCAAGAACCGCTACATCGGGCGCACGTTCATCGAACCCACCCAGGACATCCGCGACCGCGGCGTGGCCCTCAAGTTCAACGCGCTCGCCGAGAACCTCGCCGGCCGGCGCGTCGTGATGATCGACGACTCGCTCGTGCGCGGCACCACCGCCGGGCCGCTCGTCAAGCTCGTCCGCGACGCCGGCGCCACCGAGGTGCATCTGCGGATCACCTGCCCGCCGATCACGCACGCCTGCCACTTCGGCGTCGACATGGGCCACGACGGTGACCTGATGGCGGCCCGCCTGACGGTCGAGGAAATGCGCGAGCACATCGGCGCCGACAGCCTCGCGTTCTTGTCGCTCGACGGCATGATGCGCGGCATCGGAGTCGCCGGCGGCTGCTGCAACGCCTGCTTCACCGGCGACTACCCGATGCCGGTCGAGCACGCCCAGGCCAAGCTCGCCTTCGAAGGCGCCATCGCCTGATGCGCGTCCTCGTGCTCGGCGCGGGCGGCCGCGAGCACGCGATCGCCTGGGCGTGCGAGCAGCACGGCCACACGGTCGCGATCGCCCCCGACCTCGGCGACGTCACCGCGGCCGACGTCGATCTCGTGATCCCCGGCCCCGAAGCGGTGCTGGTTGCCGGGGCCGCCGACGAGTGTGCGTTCCGCAAGATCCCGTGCTTCGGCCCGAAGGCCAAGCTCGCCCGGATCGAATCGTCGAAGGGATTCGCCCGCGACCTCGCCCATACGCTCGGCATCCCTGGGCCGGCGTTCGCCCGCTTCGAGGAGTTCGACATCGACGCTGCGATCGAGTGGGCGCGCGGCCACGACCGACCGTTCGTCGTCAAGCGCGACGGGCTGGCCGGCGGCAAGGGCGTGATCGTGCCGGCCACGCTCGCCGAGACCGAAGCGGCGATCCGCGAATTCTCGCCGCTCGGGCCGATCGTGCTCGAGGAGAAGCTGACCGGGCCGGAGTGCTCGCTGCTCGCGCTGTGCGACGGCAGCCGCGCGCTGGCGCTCCCGCTCGCCCAGGACCACAAGCGGATCGGTGAAGGCGACACCGGCCCGAACACGGGCGGCATGGGTGCCTACGCCCCGGCACCGGTGCCGTTCGACTCCGACGAGCTGCTGGCGACGTTCGTCCAGCCGCTGCTCGACTACTTCGCCGCCGCCGACACGCCGTACGTCGGCGTCATCTACGCCGGGTTGATGCTCACCGCCGACGGCCCGCGCCTGATCGAGTACAACTGTCGCTTCGGCGACCCGGAAACCCAAGCGGTGCTTCCGCTGCTCGACTCCGACCTGGCCGAACTGGCGCTGGCCGCCGCCACCGGTTCGCTCGACGGCCACCGCGTCGTCGTCAAACCGGGCGCCGCCTGCACCGTGGTGGCTGCCGCCCCGGGCTACCCGGACGAACCGCACCTCGGCGCCCCGATCAAGCTCACCGGGTTCTCCACCACCGATTGGGCGAACGCCTCGACCGAGGTCACCACGCCCACCGGCGACCCGGCCGCGATCCTGTTCCCGGCCGGCGTCCGTGACGGCAAGGTCGCCGGCGGGCGCGTGCTCGCCGTCACGGGGCTCGGGCCCGACCTGGCGGCTGCCCGGGCGGCCGCCTACCGCGGGCTCGACGGCGTCAAGTTCACGAACATGCAGGTCCGCCGCGACATCGGCTGGCGCGCGCCCGGTGCGCTGCTGACCTCGTACGCCCAGACCGGAGTCGACATCGACGAGGGCGCCCGCGCGGTCGCCCAGATGACCGGCGCGATCGAGCGCACGCTCGGCCCCGACGTGTTGCGCGGCGTCGGCAGCTTCGGCGGCGTGTTCTCGGCCCAGCGCCTGCTCACGCTCGACGACCCGGTCCTGGTGGCGTCCACCGACGGCGTTGGCACGAAGGTCGAACTGGCCGCTCGCCTCGGGCGCGTGCGCGGGGTCGGCATCGACATCGTCAACCACTGCATCGACGACGTCCTCGTGCAGTCCGCCCAGCCCCTGTTCTTCCTCGACTACATCGCCGCCAGCGTGCTCGACGCCGACGTCGTCGCCGACGTGGTCAGCGGCATGGCCGAAGCCTGCGAAGCGGCCGGGTGCGCCCTGCTCGGCGGCGAAACCGCCGAGATGCCCGGCGTCTACGCCCCCCGCGCGTTCGACATCGCCGGCACGCTGGTCGGCGTCGCCGAACGCGGTGCCCTGCTGCCGCGCGGCGACGTCGAGGCCGGTGACGCCCTGATCGGCCTCGCCTCGTCGGGCCCGCACACCAACGGCTACTCGTTCCTACGCCAGCTGTTCGACTGGATGCCGATGGACGCCGTGCCCCCCGGCTTCGACCGCTCGATCGGCGAGGCCCTGCTCGAACCGCACCGCTCCTACCTCCACGTGCTCGCCGGGGCGCTCGCCACCGGCCACGTCAAAGCGCTGGCCCACATCACCGGCGGCGGGCTGCCCGAGAACCTGCCACGCGTGCTCCCCGACGGCGTCGACGCCGAGATCGCCCTCGGCGCCTGGCCGCGCGGACCCCTGTTCGACCTGATCGCCGAGCTCGCCACCGCGGTCGAACCGTACGAGCTGCACCGCATGCTCAACATGGGCATCGGTATGGTCGCCGTCGTCGCCGAACAGCACGTCGGCACCGTGCAGGCGGCAATCGCCGAGGACACGTGGGTGATCGGACGTCTCGTGCGCGGCAAGCAAGGATCGCGCACCGTCCACCTCGTGTGACGCCGGCGCGCCGCTCGCTAGTCTCACCGCCCCGTCCTCTCGCCGCCTCGACCCTAGGAGCACCATGGCCAGCGGTCTCGCCGCACTCATCGACGACGTCGCCGCGCTGGCCAAGCTCGCCGCCGCGTCGATCGACGACGTCGGCGCCGCGGCCGGCCGGGCCAGCGCCAAAGCCGCCGGCGTCGTGGTCGACGACGCCGCCGTCACACCCGCCTACGTGCGCGGCCTGGCGGCCAAGCGCGAGCTGCCGATCATCCGCAAGATCGCCACCGGTTCGCTGCGCAACAAGCTCCTGTTCATCCTCCCCGCGGCGCTGCTCTTGAGCGAGTTCATCCCCACCCTGGTGGAGGTGATCCTGATGGTCGGCGGCACGTACCTCGCCTTCGAAGGCGCCGAGAAGGTGCACCACCTGATCACCCACGACACCGAGCACACCCCCGAGGTTCCCGCCGTCGCGCTCGGACCCGAGGCCGAAGCCAAGACGATCGCCGGCGCGATCCGCACCGACTTCATCCTGTCGGCGGAAATCATGGTGATCGCCCTCAAGGAAGTGCTCGACGAGGGCATCGTCGCCCGCTCCGTGATCCTCGCCGTCGTCGCCGTCGGCATCACGCTCGCCGTGTACGGCGTGGTCGCCCTGATCGTCAAGATGGACGACGTCGGGCTGCGGCTCGCCGGGCTCCCCCAGCGCTCGTCGCAGCGCGTCGGCCGGTTCCTCGTGGCGGCGATGCCGAAGCTGCTCAGCGTGCTCGGCCTCGTCGGCACGGCGGCGATGGTGTGGGTCGGTGGGCACATCCTGCTGGTCGGCGCCGACGAACTCGGCTGGCACTGGCCGTACGGCGTGGTGCACGACCTCGAACACGGGGTTGACGGGGTCGCCGGTATCGGCGGCGTGCTGGCGTGGCTCGTCAACACCGCGGTGTCGGCAGTGGTCGGGCTGGTGGTCGGCGCGCTCGTCGTCGCGATCGTCTCCCGCGTGCGCCCGCACGGCGAGCCGGCCGCCGCCCACTGACCGCCTACCACCGAGGGCCGAGGATTTTTCGTACAGAACGTTCGCCGATCCGCCCGGCCCGGCCTAGCGTCGAACCATGTACCGGTTGGCTGTGCTGGCATCCGGCAACGGGAGCAACCTGCAGGCGCTGATCGACGCCTGCGCCGCCGGCGAGCTGGCCGCCGAGGTCGCCCTGGTCGGCGCCGACAACCCCACGGCGGTCGCCGTCGACCGGGCCCACCGGGCCGGCATCCCGACCGTGGTGCTCGAACGCCAGCCGGGCGAGCCCCGCGAGGCCTACGACGCCCGCCTCCGCGATGCGGTCGCCGCGCACGGCCCTGATCTGGTGGTCCTGGCCGGCTGGATGCGCATCCTCACGCCAGTGTTCGTCGGCGCCTTCGACGTGATCAACCTGCATCCGGCGCTGCCCGGCGAACTCCCCGGCATGCACGCCATCGAGCGTGCCTGGCAGGAGGCCCTGGCCGGGCAGCGCACCGGCTCGGGCGTGATGGTGCACCGCGTCCCCGACGCCCGTGTCGACGATGGCCCCGTGCTGGCCAGCGCCCCCGTCCCGATCCGTCTCGACGACACGTTCGACACGTTCGCCGCCCGGGTCCACGCCACCGAGCACCGCCTGCTCGTCGCCGCGATCCGCGATCTGATCCAACGCCCCGCTACCCAAGGAGCAGCCCGATGAGTCACCCCAACGACGAGTTGTTCAGCCGTTACGAGGGCCTCACGTTCGACGACGTCGTCGTCGTTCCCGGCTACTCCGAGACGCTCCCCGACTCGGTCGACACGTCGGCCCGCTTCGCCGCTGGGATCGAGCTGTCGATCCCGCTCGTCTCGGCGGCGATGGACAAGGTCACCGAGGCCCGCATGGCGATCGGCATGGCCCGCAACGGCGGGATCGGTGTGATCCACCGCAACATGTCGATCGAGGCCCAGGCCGCCGAGGTCCAGAAGGTCAAGCGCAGCCAGTCGGGCATGATCTCCGAGCCGGTCACCCTGCCCGCCGACGCCCTGCTCGCCGACGCCGAGGAGCTGATGAACCGCTTCCGGTTCAGTGGCGTGCCGATCACCGACGCCGAGGGCCACCTCGTCGGCATCCTCACCAACCGCGACATCCGGTTCTGCGAACCGGCCGACTTCACGCGCCCGATCAGCGAGTTCATGACCTCGACGCCGCTCCACACGGCCGCCGTCGGCACGTCCCTCGACCAGGCCAAGGCGATCCTCCAGAAGTACCGCATCGAGAAGCTCCCCCTCGTCGACGACGACGGCAAGCTGGCCGGGCTGATCACCGTCAAGGACATCCAGAAGCGGCTCGACTACCCGAACTCGGCCCGCGACCACAAGGGCCGGCTGGTGTGTGCGGCGGCGGTCGGCGTCGGCGACGACCTTGAAGCGCGCGTCGAGGCGCTCGTGGCGATGGGCGTCGACGCCGTGTCGATCGACACCGCCCACGGTCACTCGGCCGGGGTCATCAAGGCGGTCGAGCGGATCAAGGGGGCGTGGCCCGATCTGCCGGTCACGGCCGGCAACGTCGTCACACCGGAGGGCGTCGAGGCGCTCGCCCGAGCCGGCGCTGACGCGGTCAAGGTCGGTGTCGGTGCGGGGTCGATCTGCACGACCCGGATCGTCTCCGGGGCGGGCATGCCGCAGCTCTCGGCGATTTACGCGACGGCCAAGAAGGCACGCCAGCTCGACATCCCGGTGATCGGCGACGGCGGTATCACCTACTCGGGCGACATCGTCAAGGCGATCGCCGCCGGCGCGACCACGGTGATGCTCGGATCGCTGCTGGCCGGGACCGAGGAGAGCCCCGGCGAAACCGAGCTGTTCGAAGGCCGCCGGTTCAAGAGCTACCGCGGGATGGGCTCGATGGGCGCCATGCAAGGCCTCGGTGCCGACCGTTACGCCACCGCCCAGAGCGACGGCACCCGCGAGCAGGCGACACTCGCCAAGACGTCCAACAAGCTCGTGCCGGAAGGCATCGAGGGCCGGGTGCCGTACGCAGGCCCGCTCGGCGACACGCTGTACCAGCTCGTCGGCGGGTTGCGTTCGGGCATGGGCTACGCCGGCGCGGCCGATCTCCCGGCC
>JAEZFY010000151.1 GCA_023417265.1 Actinomycetes bacterium
GGCATGGCCAGCTCGGGCGACGTCGCCAAGGCCATCGTGTGCGGCGCCGACGCCGTCATGCTCGGGTCGATGCTCGCCGCCGCGTCCGAGGCGCCCGGCGGCGGATGGAACTGGGGCCTCGCCGCGACGCACGCGACCCTGCCGCGGGGCGGGCGGGGGGGGGTCGGGACCGTCGGGTCGCTCGAGGAGATCCTGGTCGGCCCCGCGGCGGACCACGACGGAGCGACCAACCTGTTCGGCGCGCTGCGCAAGGCGATGGCGCTCACCGGCCATGCGTCGGTCAAGGAGATGCAGAAGGCCGACCTCGTGGTCGGAGGCGAACGATGACCGAACACGTCGAGGCCGGCGCACCCGAGTCGGTGCGGCCCGACGAGAACGTCCTCGTCGTCGACTTCGGCGCCCAGTACGCGCAGCTGATCGCCCGCCGCGTACGCGAGCTGCACGTGTACAGCGAAGTCGTCCCGCACCACCTCACCGCCGACGAATTCGCCGAGCACCGCCCCGATGCGATCATCCTGTCGGGCGGCCCGAAGTCGGTGCACGTCGACGGTGCCCCGCTGCTCGACCCGGCCGTCTACGACCTCGGCGCGCCGATCCTCGGCATCTGCTATGGCGCCCAGCTGATCGCCCAGCAGCTCGGCGGCACGGTCGGCCGCGGGATGCGCGGAGAATACGGCCGGGCCACCCTGACCCGGGTCGCCGACGCGGGCTTGTTCTCGGCCGACGTGCCGTTGACGCACGACGTGTGGATGAGCCACTTCGACGCGATCACCGAACCACCGCCCGGGTTCGTGGCCACCGCGAGCACGGCCGACGCACCGGTGGCCGCGCTGGAGAGCCCGGAGCGCAGGATCTGGGGCGTCCAGTTCCATCCTGAGGTCGTCCACTCACCGCACGGGATGGCCGTGCTGCAGGCGTTCCTCCACGACCTCGCCGCGCTCGAGCCGAGCTGGCGGATGACGTCGGTGATCGACGAACAGGTCGCCGCGATCCGCGCCCAGGTCGGCAGCGAGCGGGCGATCTGTGCACTGTCCGGCGGCGTCGACTCGTCGGTGGCCGCGGCACTCGTGCACAAGGCGATCGGGTCGCAGCTCACGTGCGTGTACGTCGACACCGGCCTGATGCGCAAGGGCGAGTCGGCACAGATCGTCGAGCGCTACCGCAAGCACATGAACCTCGAGCTGATCCACGTCGAGGCCGGGCCGCGCTACTTCGCGGCACTGGCCGGCGTGACCGAGCCGGAGGCCAAGCGCAAGACGATCGGCGAGCTGTTCATCCGCATCTTCGAAGAGCACACCGGCGGGCTCACCGATGCCAAGTTCCTCGTCCAGGGCACGCTCTACCCCGACTTGATCGAGTCGGGCGGCAAGGACGGAACCGCCGACGTGATCAAGAGCCACCACAACGTCGGCGGGCTCCCCGAGGACATGACGCTCGAACTCGTCGAGCCCCTTCGTGATCTCTTCAAAGATGAGGTCCGGGCGCTCGGTACCGAGCTCGGGTTACCCGACGAGATCGTGTGGCGCCAGCCGTTCCCGGGCCCCGGGCTGGGTGTGCGGATCATCGGCGAGGTCACCCCCGACAAGGTCGCCACGCTCCAGGAGGCCGACGCGATCGTCCGCGAGGAGATCGCCGCGGCCGGGCTCGAGCGCGAGATCTGGCAGGCCTTCGCCGTACTGCCCGACATCCGCTCGGTCGGTGTGATGGGCGACGAGCGCACCTACGGCCATCCGATCATCATCCGCGCCGTCACCAGCGACGACGCGATGACCGCCGACTGGGCGCGCCTGCCGTACGAACTGCTCGAACGCATGTCGCAGCGGATCATCAGCGAGGTTCCCGGCATCAACCGGGTCGCGTACGACATCACCTCGAAACCGCCGGGCACGATCGAGTGGGAATGACGTGTCGATGTTTCAACGTCACGCGTCAGCCGACCGCAACGCGTTCGTAATCATTCTGTAGACTGCCGCCCGATCCTTATGCGTCGTCGTTTGCGTTGCCTCGCGGTTCTGACCGGGGCACTGACCCTCGTCATTCCCGCCGTCAGTCCCGAGGCCGCGCTGGCCACCACGGTCGACCAGCAGCGTGCCGAGGTGGCGCGCATCGTCGACCAACTCGACCGCCTGCACGCCCAGGCCGACACGCTCGCCGAGGACTATGCCGAAGCGGTCGACCGCCAGCGCCAACTCGACGGCGAGATCGCCGACGCCGAAGCCCGCGTGGCCGCCAAGGAAGGCGAGCTCGCCGAACTGCAGGGCAACCTCGCCCAGGTCGCCGTGCGGGCCTACACCGGCAACGGCGCCGACGTGCTCGGGCCCTTGTTCTCGAACGCCGAGAGCTACACCGCCGACCTGCGCAGCGACCAGTACAGCCGGGCCGCGCTCGACGCCGGTACCGGCACCACCGACGACCTCGACGAGCTGATCCGCGAGCTCGACGAAGAGCGCAACGAGCTCGAACGCCTCCGCGACCAAGCGCGCGACCTGCAGGCGACGATCGAGCACAAGCAAGCCGAGACCGAACGGCTCACCGCCGAGTACGAGCAGGCCCACGCCGCTGCCGAGGCGCGCCTCGGCGACCTGATCCGCCAAGAGGAGGAACGCCGCGCCGCCGAGGCGTGGGCGCGCCTGCAAGCCGAAGCGGCCCAGCTCGCCGCCAGCCAGAACGCCGGCAACTCCGGTGGCGGTAACTCGGGCGGCGGCAACTCCGGTGGTGGCAACTCCGGTGGTGGCAACTCCGGTGGCGGTAACTCGGGGGGCGGTAACGC
>JAEZFY010000237.1 GCA_023417265.1 Actinomycetes bacterium
GGCCGCGGCCGACACGGCCGACGCGCCCGACACGATCTCCGTCGTCGACGGTGCGACGGCCCCCGTGTTCGACTACACCGCGGCGATCCGCGAGCGCGTCTACATCCCAGTGCGCGGCGTCGACCAGGACCTCGACGGGATCACCGACGTGACGGCGATCGACATCATTCGCCCCGCCGAATCCGACGGCGCATTGCGCGTACCGGCGATCATCGACCCGAGCCCGTACTTCACCACGATCGGTCGTAGCAACGAGTCCGAGGTGCTCGCCGACAGCGACGGGGATGGCGTGAACGACCGGTGGCCGTTGTACTACGACAACTACTTCGTGCCGCGCGGCTATGCCGTGGTCCTCGCCCAAACGAACGGCACCGGGTTCTCGACCGGCTGCCCGATGCACGGCGGCCCCGGCGACATCGCCAGCATGACCGCCGTGATCGACTGGCTCCAGGGGCGCCTGCCGGGATATGACGCTGTGTCCGGCGGCAACGCGGTGGTAGCGCACTGGCACAACGGCCGGGCGGCGATGATCGGCAAGTCGTACGACGGCACGCTCGCCAACGGCGTCGCCGCGACCGGCGTCGAGGGGCTCACCACGATCGTGCCGATCACGGCGATCTCGAACTGGTACTCCTACTCGCGCACGGGTGGGGCGCGGCACGACAGCGACTACCCCGCGAGCTTGGCGTCGACGGTGACCAACCCCGGCCGACAGACGTTGTGCGGGCCGATGCGGATGTCGATGAGCAAGGCCGACGGCGACGGGCACGGCGACATCAACGAGTTCTGGCAGGCCCGCGACTACGTCCACGGCGCAGGCAACGTGCGGGCCGCGGTGTTCGCCGTGCAGGGCCTCAACGACGACAACGTCACGATGGACCAGCTCGGCGCCTGGTGGGACGCGCTGGCCGCACACGACGTGCCGCGCAAGCTCTGGCTGTCACAGCTCGGCCACGTCGACCCCTTCGACTTCCGCCGTGCCGAGTGGGTGACGACGCTGCACCGGTGGTTCGACCATTGGCTGCACGGCGTCGACAACGGGATCATGAACGAGCCGATCGCCACGGTCGAGACCGCCCACGGGGTCTACACCGACGAGCAGGATTGGCCCGCACCGGGTGCCGACGACGTCGAGGTCTATCTCACGAGTGCCGATGCGACCGAGGCCGGTGCGTTGCGGCTCGAGCCGGGCAGCACGGCCGACACGCTCACGTTCGCCAACACCGCGACCCGGCCCAGCGAGACCGCGCACATGAACCCGCGAGGGCTCCAGCGCGATCGACTTCTGTTCCTGTCGGGCCCATTGGAGAGCGACCTGCGGATCTCCGGTACGCCGCAGGTGCAGATCTCGGCGGCGCTCGGTGTGGAGACGCAATCGAACCTCGGGGTGCTGCTCGTCGACTACGGGGGCGTGATGCGTCCTGATCGCGTCGGCAGCGGGCTGGTGTTGGGAGGAGCCGAGTCGTGTTGGGGCCAGTCGAGCGCGTACGACGACGCGTGCTACCACGACGTCGTCCCGCGGCTGACCCCTACGGCCACCCCCTGGCGGGTCAGCCGGGGCATGCTCGACTCGTCCAACCGGGAATCGTTGATCGCCGGCGCGGCGACGCCGGTCGAGCTCGACGCGTTCTACGAGTTCGCGTGGCCGTTGATGCCGCACGACTACACGTTCGTCGCCGGGCATCGGATCGGCGTCGTGCTGACCTCAGACCTGTACGTCGCCGCCGGCACCCAGGGCGCCACGATCACGGTGGACGTACAGGTCAGCAAGATCGTGCTACCCGTCGTCGGCGGGCTCGCCGCGGCGCACTCCTCGGGAGCGCTGGGGCCGGCTCCGATGTCGACGCTGAGTGTCGACCTCGGCGGCCACGGCGCTCCGATCGAGCCGACCGCGTTCGCTGACGCCGCCGCTCCGGTCGCCCCCGCACCGCCGAGCGACGCTGGCTGGGCATTCGACGGCCCGTTCACTGACACCGCCCCGGGCACGTCGAACCCTGCCGAGGGCTCGGTCGCGTTGGGCGTCGACGCCACGCTGTCGGTCGATGTCGCCGCCTACGCCGGCCGGGCCGCCGCCACGACGACCGGCGCCGGCCCGCCGACGATCGCCCTGCTCGGCACAGCGGGGTGCCTGGTGGGTGTGGTGCTCGAGCGCCGCCGCCGGGTCCGGCTCAGCTGACTGCGAGCAGATCGACGACGAAGATCAGTGTCTCGTTGGGCTTGATCACTCCCCCGGCGCCGCGTGCGCCGTAGCCGAGGTGCGGCGGGATGTGCAGGGTGCGCCGGCCGCCGACCTTCATCCCGGCCACGCCGTCGTCCCATCCCTGGATCACCTGGCCGCGGCCGAGCCCGAACGTGAACGGCTCCATGCGGTCCCACGAGGCGTCGAACTGGGCGCCCGTCGACCAGGCCACACCGACGTAGTGCACGCTGACGTTGCTGCCGCGCGTCGCCTCGGGGCCGTCGCCCTCGACGTCGTCGATGATGACGAGCTCGGTGGGCAGTTCGGTGTCGGGCACGGTGACGTCGGGCTTGCGCATCCCGCCAACCTAACGGCGTCAGGACGCTTCGATGATCTTGCGCAGGTCGGGCCAGGCCGCCGCGAAGCCGGCGTGGAGCGGGCGCTGTTCGACCTCGTCGAGCCGGTCCCACGCAACCGCGTCGGTCTCGAAATTGATCGACGACCCGAACTCGCCGTCGACCTCGACGACGAACGTCGTGTAGGTCCAGTCGGTTGCCGGAGCGAACACGGTGTGCCCGAGGACCGAGTAGCCGAGCGGGATCTCGCCGACCTCCTCGGCGGCCTCGCGCAGCGCCCCGTCGAGCGCCGGCTCGCCCTCGTCGAGCGCACCCCCACTGCACGACCACGTGCCGCCTTCGTGGGCGAACTGCGAGCGCTTCTGCAGCATGACCCGCGGGCCTTCCGGGAAGCGGACGACGAACACGACACCGGCGGCACCGAACAAGCCCCAGCGGACGTGCCCGTCGCTGCAGCGCAGGAATCCGTCGCCACGCTGCCGCGAGTTCATCGGAGCCCCCCGGCGACGGCCTGCTTGGCGAGGCTGACGGCACCCATGCCGGTATCGCCGGTGGAGGCCGGCTCGGGTCGGTAGCTGCCACCGAGCAGCGTCGACAGGGTGGCCCCGGCACCCATCGTGATCGCGTCGAGGTCGTAGCCGCCTTCGAGCACGACCGCCACCCGCCCGGCCGGGACGAGCCCCATCAGCCGGCGGGTCAGGTCGGCGTAGTCGCCGGCGGTGAGTTCGAGGTCGGCGAGTGGGTCGGCGCGGTGGGCGTCGTACCCGGCCGAGATCAGCAGCCAGTCGGGCGCGAACCGTTCGAGCTCGGGCACGATCACCTCGTCGAATGCGGCCCGGAAGGCGTCGCCACCCGTGCCCGGCGGGAACGGGATGTTGAGGTTCGTGCCTGCCCCGTCGCCGTGGCCGCGCTCGAGCAGGTGCCCGCTTCCCGGATACAGCGGCGCCTGATGGGTGGACACGTAGAACACGTTCGGGTCGTCGTAGAACATGTGCTGGGTGCCGTTGCCGTGGTGCACGTCCCAGTCGACGATCGCCACGCGCTCGCCGCCTGCGGCGATCGCCGCGGCGCCGACGGCGACGTTGTTGAACAAGCAGAACCCCATCGCCCGATCGCGCTCGGCGTGGTGCCCGGGCGGGCGGTTGGCGGCGAAGGCCACGCGCGCCGTGCCGGCCCGCAGGACGTCGATCGCGTCGAGCACGGCGCCGGCTGCCCGCCGGGCGGTGGCCCATGAGCCGGGGCTGGCCGTGGTGTCGGC
>JAEZFY010000268.1 GCA_023417265.1 Actinomycetes bacterium
TCCAGGGTGGCCACAGTGTAGGCCGCTAACCTCGCGTCCGGAACGGTGGCAGAGTGGACGATTGCACCCGCCTTGAAAGCGGACGAGCCGCAAGGTTCCGAGGGTTCGAATCCCTCCCGTTCCGCCAACCGGTCGGCCCTCGCGGACACCCGACGAGCAATCCGCGCGGCCTCCTGGCACCCACGCGCTCGGCAACAAGTCGGTCACTCGGTCAGGGGGCGCGGCGGTAGCGGATCGGGCCGGTGGCGGCCGCCGGGTCGACCCGGTGGCCACCTTGGAGCACGTCGATCACACCGTCGGCCACCATCGAGCGGCCGACCGTGCGGACCGGGTCGAGGAAACTCCGCCACTCCTCACCGCCGACCACTCGGGCGACGTCGCTCGGACAGATCGTGCGCCCGTCGCGCCCGCTGAGCAGGGCCAGGATCGTCGCCCGGATCCGCTCGTCGCTGTTGCTCAAGCGGTCGGTTTCCCACCACGCGCGGCCACGCTCGCCGAGCGCGAGCTTGGCGGCGTGGACGCGTCCGCGTGCCGACTCGTCGCCGCGGCCGACCTGCCGGCGGGCGGCCATCAGCTCGTTGACGAGCTCTTGGCGCAGCGTGTCGGGGATGCCCGGGTCGGTCGCCCGCCACCGTCGACCGTCGATCACCACGTAGCGGCCGTCCGCTGAGCGCGGGGTCGGGTCCGCACTCATC
The DNA here is from genome assembly GCA_023417265.1 of Actinomycetes bacterium. Taxonomy (GTDB): domain Bacteria; phylum Actinomycetota; class Acidimicrobiia; order Acidimicrobiales; family Ilumatobacteraceae; genus Ilumatobacter. The sequence continues at coordinate 696 of JAEZFY010000268.1, forward strand.
CGACGCCGGCGTCAGGCTCGGGCGGCGCGGCGGATCAGGTCGGCGTGCGCGTTGGGGTCGCTGAGCCGCGCCTCGGGATAGCCGGTGCCCTGCTCGCCGTGCCACGTGACCTCGACGCCGGGGTTGTGGACCGTGTGCCCGTCGGCGAAGAACAACTGCGGGCTACCTTGGACGAAGCGCAGCGCGTCGCGGTGATCGTCGATCAGCGCCCGGCGGGCGGCGCCTGAGTCGAGTGCCTCGGCGAGCGCGTCGACATCAACCGCCGCGCACGTCTCAGCGACCGAAAGGAGTTCGTGGCGCACCGAGATGCAGCGGTGCTCCTCGAAGAACGCCACGCGCAGCGCTCGGTCGAGTTCCTCGTGGGCGTCCGGACCCTGGGCCTCCGCGGCACGCACGGCCTCCATCGCCAGCACGGTGGACACCGGCCAGGTCTCAGGCGGTTCCGTCCACACGCGCCATCCGGCGTCGATGTCGAGCGGCGCGATCTGGGGGACTTCGGAGTCGAGGAAGTGTTTGGGGATCGGGAAGCCGTTGACCTCCTCGAGCAGGAACGGACGGTGCACGAACCGGACGTCGGCGCCGAGTTCGGTACGGGCGGCATGCAGCCGATACACGCACAGGTGTGCGAACGCACACGAGATGTCGCTGTAGATCACGATCGTGCCGGGCGCCACGTCCGGGCGGGCGTCGGGCTCGGGTGGGTCGCCGTCGCGCGTGAGCCGCCAAGCAGACCGGTGCATGGCCCACCAGTGCCCGCCGGGCGCGACCCCGCAAACATCAGCGCAACGTGCACGCCGACCGCGGGCGTGCGTGCCCTACAGTTCGGGCGACGACCTGCGACGTACTCAGGGAGGTGACTCGCGTGAACATCCCCGTCCTGTTGCTCGACCCGGCGTGGCGCATCGACCGCGTCATCGGTGTCGAGCACGCCTGCGAACTGCTGCTCGAGCACGCCGTCGTCGCCGCCTCCGACGACATCGCGATGGTGCTCCACTCGCCCTCGATCGAGGTCGCCGTGCCGAGCGTCGTCGCCCGGATCGGCCGGATCCACCCTGGCGAGCACGACCGCCCGCCGGCCTGTTCGCACCGCACCGTGCGCCAGCGCGACCGGCACATCTGTCAGTTCGTGGTCGACGGCGAGCCGTGCCAGCGGCGCGGCGACTCGGTCGACCACCTCGTGCCGCGCATGCTCGGCGGCGAGTCGGTCTGGGAGAACCTGGTCGCCTCGTGCCGCCTGCACAACGGTGTCACGGCGTCGACGCCGTACCACGAGATGCATCGGCGCCACCGCAGGGCGCTGCGCCGCCAGCCGTTGCAGCCGACCCGCCGGAGCCTGCTCGTCACCGCTCTGCGCGACAGTTCGGCGCGTCCGTCGTGGACGCCGTTCCTCGACGCCTCGTAGCTGCCGGCAAGTCCGGGATCGAACTAGGTTGCGGCCGATGCGTCGCGCGGGGTCAACGGTGCTGGTGGGCGTCCTGCTCGCGTCGCTGGTCGCGGTGTCAGACCGGTTGCTGGTCACGGCTGCCGAGCCGGCCACGGCGGCGTACGTCGCAGTGGGTCCGATCCGGCTCGCCGACACCCGCCGGGCCGAGTGCGGGTGCGCGCGGCTCAGCGGTGACACCGTCCGGGTGACGGTCACCGAGCACCCCGACATCCCCGACCATGCCGTCGCCGCGGCGGTGACGATCACGGCGCTGGCGACCCCGTCGCCAGCGTTCGTCAGCGTCTTTCCGGGCGGCACGCCACGCCCGCCCACCTCCACGGTCAACACCGTGCCCGGCCGGGTCGTTGCCAACTCGACGATCGTCCAACTCGGCAGCGAGGGCACGCTCGACGTATTCACCAAGCTGCCCGGGGACGTGATCGTCGACGTCACCGGGGTGTTCGTGACGACGGCCAGCGCGAGCGCGGGCCGCTTCGTCGCGGTCGCCCCGCAACGCTTGGTCGACACCCGCGACAGCGGTGGACGGCTGGGACCCGGAGGTGAGCTGACCGTCGCCCTCCCCGCCGGCGTCGCGCCCGACGCGACCGCGCTGGCGGTCAACGTCACGAGCGTCGGCGAGGACCGCCCCGGACACCTCTCGGCCCGCCCCGCCGGCACCCCACCCGGGGCGCCGACGTCATTCGTGAACGTCGACGGGAGCGGCCGCCCCGTCGCTGCGGCGGTGATCCTGCCGGCGTCAGGGCACGGTGTGACGATCGCGTCGCACGGCGGGGGTGACGTGATCGTCGATCTGCTCGGCTGGTTCACGGGCGCGTCCGCCGAGGCGAGCGGCGACGGGTTGTTCGTCGGCCACACACCGCAGCGGTTGCTCGACACCCGCGAGTCGGGACCGCGTGTGTTCGCCGGCGGCACCCGCGAGATCGGTGGCGTGCCCGGCGCCGCCGCGCTGGTGACCAACGTGACCGCGGTCGCCGCCGACTGGCACGGCTTCGTAACCGCCTACCCGGCCGGCACGGGTCGTCCTGGCACGTCGACCCTCAATCCGGGCTACTTCGACCACACCGTCGCCAACCTGGCGATCACCCGGGCCAGCGATCGCGGCCTGGCGTACTTCTCGCGCGGCGGCACCGACCTCGTCGTCGACCTCACCGGATACTTCACGGGCGCCGCGGTCGGAGCTCCGCAACCGCCTCCACCCAACCCCGACGTGGCACCCCGCGTGCTGATCGTCGGCGACTCGGCGATGGCTGCGCTCGACGTGTTCACCGACGCCCGGCGGGCGCTCGCCGGGGCGCACTTCGTCGTCGACGCCGACAACTGCCGTCGCCTCGTGCACGTGTCGTGCCGCAGCGACGTGACCGGGCGGATCCCGAACACTGCGCTCGAAGCCGTGTCGGCCGCGCCGGGCACGTTCGACATCGTCTACATGGACGTCGGCCACAACGACTGGCACGACCCCGATTTCGCCTGGCAGGTCGACCTGATCATGCAGGCCGCCCGCAGCAAGGGCGCCAAGGTGGTGCTGTGGGCCACCTACACCGAGCACGTCCGCATCCAGGGCGGCGCAGCACAGGCGTACGCATGGAACAACGCCATGCTGCGCGCCCTCAAGCCGCGCTACCCCGACATGGTGATCGCCGACTGGAGCACGTACTCCTCGTGGCACCCCGACTGGTTCTGGGACGGGACGCACATGTACCGCGCCGGCGCGTGGGGTGTCGCCGACTACATCGCCCGTTGGACCGCGGCGATCACCCACCGTCCATGCCCGGCGCCGTGGGTACGCGGCGGCCCGATCGACGTGCCGTGCCCCAACCCGGACGCCGCCGGGGCGCCGGTCGACGTGATGAGCATCTACTCCTAGCAACCACCGGTGGGGCCACCGAACCGATCGCGTAGCCTCGACACGGTGAACACGCGGGTCGCCTTCCTCGGTCCGTTCGGCACGTTCACCGAGCAGGCGCTGCGCACCCAACCCGACCTCGCCGGGTGCGAGCTGGTGGCGCACCGCACCGTGCCGAACGTGCTCGACGCGGTCACCGGTAAGGACGTCGACTACGGATTCGTGCCGATCGAGAACTCGATCGAGGGGGTCGTCAACTTCACGCTCGACGCGCTCGCCTTCGACCACGACCTCTACATCACGCGCGAGGTCGTGCTCGACATCCATCTGTGCCTCGCCGCCCCCGCCGGGGTCGCCCTCGAGGCGATCACCGAGGTCCGCTCGATCCCGGTCGCCACGGCGCAATGCCACCGCTTCCTGAACGACGTCCTGCCCCATGCCGATGTGGTCGCCACGGAGTCGACCGCGGCTGCTGCGGCGGCGGTCGCCGAGGATCGCTCGGGTCGCGTCGCCGCGATCGCGCCGCGCGCGGCCGCCGAGCGGTACGGCCTCACCGTGCTGCGCGACAGCGTCGAGGACCATCCCGACAACCAGACCCGCTTCGTGCTCGTCAGCCGCGGCGACATCCCCGCCCCGACCGGGCACGACCGCACCGCGCTGGTCGTGTACCAGCGCGCCGACGAGCCGGGCAGCTTGATGTCGATCCTTCAGGAGTTCGCCGCCCGCCGGATCAACCTGTCCAACCTGATCTCGCGGCCCACCAAGCACGGCGGGCTCGGCGACTACTGCTTCATCCTGTTCGCCGAGGGTCACGTCGCCGACGACCTCGTCGCCGACGCCCTGCGGGCGCTGCACGCCAAACAGGCTGCCGTGAAGTTCTTCGGTTCGTGGCCGCGCGCCGACGAGCAGCCGCACGAGGCCAGAGCTCACGCCGACGACCGCTGGCGCCAGGCCGACGACTGGGTCATCGGCCTGCGCGGCAGCGTTCAGCCCAAGTAGTCGTCGATCCGTTCGGCGAGTTCGTCGGTGGTCGACTCGCCCGACCAGCGGGCGGCGATGTTGCCCTCGCCGTCGACGAGGGCGATGAACGGGAACCCGTCGACACCGAACGCGTCGGCGGCCACCCACGCGCCGGCGTCGAGGTCGACGCCGTCGGCCATCGCCGGCCACGTCCAGTCCTTCTCGGCCAGCCAGCTCCCGGGCGGGAAGCCGGGGCGCTGCGGCTCGGACGCAGTGGCGACGGCGACGACGTTGAGCCACTCGGGAACCCGGTCGTCGTCGCGCAGCTCGTTGAGGCGCGGTAGTTCGGCGTTGCAGTGCGGGCACCAGTGGGCGACGAACACCACCATCGTCGGGCCGTCGGCGGCGGCGTCGATGCGCACCGGCTGGGAGTCGAAGCCGAGCCCCAGCAGCTTGGGGGCCGGCCGCCCACGGGCCGGATCGGTGTCGATCGACGCGTCGCCGAGCGGCGGCAACGCCTCGCCGGTCACGTCGACCGGGCCGACCGCCGGCCGGTACGCGTCGGGCAATGATGACGGCACCGTCGCCACCGGCCCGCCCGGGACTCCTCCTGTGCCGGGGCCGGCATCGCTCGATGTGTCGTCGTCACCACCACCGCATGCGGCGAGGGCCGCCACGGCGACGAGCGACACCGCAACGAGCGACACGGCGGGACGGGAACGCTTCACGAGGCCTCCGGAGGGCGCGGGATCAGGTTGACGGCGACGATCGCGGCGAATCCGCACAACGCCATGAACGCCAGGGTCGCGAACCCGAACGTACGGAACCAGACGTCGGTACACGACGGACCGAACAGGGTGCAGCTGCCGGTGTCGAGATCGGGCTGCCACTCGATGAGGTAGTGGTAGGCGGAGATCGCCATCCCGATCACCGCGATCGGCAGCACGTACCAGCGCGCGGCGAGGTCGCGGCGCAGCACGCCCACCAGGGCGATCGGCGCGATCGGGTACATCGCCACACGCTGGAACCAGCACAGACGACACGGCACGTAGTGGGCCGACTCGGAGAAGTACAGGCTGCCGAGCATCGCCACCGTGGCGACGAGGAACGTGATCAGGTTGCGGTGCGTACCGGCCGCCGCAGCCACCCGGGCCGCTCCTCCGCTGCGGCCTGCCAACGCCCACGCGGCGACGACGACGACCGCGAGCGCACCGGCGACGAGCGCCAGCAGCGCACTGACCACCTGCATCGTCTCCGGCTCGACCACCGCGGCGAAGATCGCGATCACCCTGCCAGTATGGAGCGCCCGTATCCGGCCCGCGCGGCGCGTTGCGGCGCGCACCGCTTGGGAACGATCGCGAGCGACGGACCCGCTACTGTGCGGCCATGCTCGAATTCGACTCGATCAGTGTCTCCTCGTATGAGGCTGCCAGCCTCGCCTCGCAGCTCACCGAGAAGTCGGCGGCCGGCTGGGACGTCGTGTCGATCGTGTCGGCGGGCACGTCGGTGACCGCCTACCTGAGCCGCCCCGCCGAGGACCGCGACGACGCGGACGGCGACACGGACGGCGACACCGCGGCCGCCACTGAGGGCGCGCCCGACACGGACGCCGGGTTCGGTCTCGGGGGCATCGCCGGCGCCACCAGCGGCGCCACCGCCGGAATCGGCAGCGACCACGCT
>JAEZFY010000292.1 GCA_023417265.1 Actinomycetes bacterium
CCTCGGACACCGAGCGCTTCTCGACAACGACCGCAGTGATCACCAGACGGGCTTTGGACACCCCCGCACGATGTGTCCGGTATGACGCGCGACATCTGTCCGGGATGTCCTGAGACACAACACTGCCCCCGCCACCAGAAATCCCCTGGTAGATCAGCCGATCTACCAGGGGATTTATCGTTTTTCTACCGGCTCGCGTCTACCGGTTCCACCGGATCGGGAACCCGTTGTCAACGATTTGTCAACGCGCGCTCCACGAACTTGTCAACATCAGGCCGGTTCCGGCCGGAGGACGGGGTGCCCACTCCCAGACCCAGCTCGCCCGGCTCTGTTACCGCGGGCCTTGACGAAGTGCAGTTCGTCGCTGCGCTGGCCGATGGGGCCGGCCGCGTCGTCGCTGAGGTCGACCGACGCGAGGGTGTACACCGGCTGCGCCGCGTTTCCATGGGCAGACGTCAACGTTGTCTGGGCTTGGGCGAAGCAGTGGCCCACGTACGCCGAACGGCGCGCCGAGGTAGCGAACCTCGTTGCTCCACTCCTCGATCAGCTCGATGACCTCGAACGGGGAGGCAAAGTCGACGATTGGGGTGGGAGCCCTGACGAATGGACTGAACTCGAGTTGCGCGTCGCCGGGCTGCGTGACGAGATGGATGGCGCGACGACCCTCGATCACTATCAAGACGTTGGTCGGCGGGGACGGGAGGTCGTCATCGATGTCGTCAACCTGCTCTTTGAAGCGGACATGGTGACTGACGTCGAACACCCGCCGAAGGGCAGCGATGCGAAGGCAAAGTTCGACTTGATTGTCCAGGCATACGCGATTGGCTCGTCGCACGCCGAGCTCCGTGCATTGATGCGAGCGGCATGGGACCTCAACCAGAAGGTCACCCACGGAGCCACTACGCGGGTTGACGCATATGCCGCAGCCCAGGCGACGGTGCTCATCGTCCGAACCCTCGCCGCGATGCGCGATGCCGGACGCTCGCAACGGTGAGTTGCCCAACCAGCGGTAGTGCGTTTGCATCGGGGACGATTTGTGCCGTTGACAAGGTTCAGAGAGGCCGACCCCGTCGTGCTTACTTGCGTTCCCAACGCCGAACTGTCGACACGTTCGCGGCAACATCAATGTTCGCGTCCGCGGCTCATCGCTGCATGGCGGACGGATCAATGTACCTATGTGAAGTACGCGGCGAGTCGTTGATGGCGATGCTCAAAGAGCTTGCTGATCGTGGTGCCGACGAGGGCGGTCAGGATTCGGAGCGGTGCGCGTAGCTCGAAGGTGACGTGATCGCGGACGCGAGTGTGGTCGTCGTCGATCGGATCGAGGCTCCGTTCGTGACGCCAACGACCCATGCTGAACATGGTCGACTCCTCGACGAAGCCACGTCCCGGTCGGACCTCTACGAGCGTCAGGTTGTCGTAGTCGAACGGGATGACTCCGAAGAGCCGCAGCCAGCAGCGCCCGACCGGCCTGCCGACTTGGACGGTCTCGATCGTCAGGTCGCGATGACCACGCGGCATCGACATCGTCAGCCACGGTCGCAGCTCCTGGTTGATCCCCTCGGGCGTGATGATCCGCTGCCACACACGGTCCACGGGTGCCTCGACGATGGTCTCGCGTTCGACCAGCATCGCGACGAGCGTAGGGCGACGATCAGGGAGCGCTCCTGGGCGTCCTGTTTCGCACCGTGCGGGCATGGAACTGTTCGATGCCCTCCCGTCCGTCGTCGATCGTGGCGGTCGTCCGCCGTCGCGTTGGCTTGAGGTTCCGGCTCCCTGCCCGAGCAAGTGATCGCCGTCTTTCACGACGACCGCGCCGTGTTCGTCGCCCACATGTCGCACGGCACGAACGAGGAATCGTGCGAGGAGGTCACAATCAGCCCCGGCGAGTACGGCAACGAGGACGGCACCGAACCGCTGAAGGTCGGTCGCTGCGGCATCTCGAACACCCCGGGCGGCGTCTTCACGTATCACCGCCTCGTTGAAGGGCACCGTGAGTCAGCGCTCGGCGGGATGCTGAACCCGGTGTACTTCAACTATGGCATCGCCGTCCACGGCGCGTACAACGTGCCCAACGACGCCGCGTCGCATGGTTGCGTGCGGATCCCGAACGACCTCTCAGCGCTCTACCAATCGCTCGTCGCGATCGGTGAACTCGTCTACGTGTGGGACGGAGTCGAGGAACCGGAGGTGTACGGCGACCAGCCCCCAACCTTCGACTGGGCGTGGGACGAGTACGTGGCTACGACCACAACCAGCACCAGCACCAGCACGACCACCACCCTGCCCGCGACCACCGTCGCAGCGACAGCGAGGTCGACACCGCCGACCTCGGCGCCACCAAGTTCGGCACCGAGCACACCGGCGTCGACGCCGGCCACCAACCCGACCACAACAGCCGTCGCTGTGGAGTGACCGCGCCCACGAGTCCGCAGCCAGGCGACCACGGCGCAGCGCCCAGCCCCGACAGGACGCGCACGCCCGTTCGAGGCGGCGACGGACGTGGCGGTAGGGGTGCACCCACGATGCGACCAAGAAGGGATCCAGATGAGAAACCACGCGCGCCGCGCAACACGCGGCTGGAAGCTGGCCGGTGCCGCTGCTGCAGTCTTTGTGCTGCTCGTCGCGATCGCGCAAGTGCAGCGCAGTCGAGGCCACGACACCGCCGGAACCCTGGAAACCACCGATGGTCGAGGCGTCGAGGCGACGGCGCTGGGTCCGCGGGGAGATGAGTTGTCAGTCGTGCGGCGGGATCCAGGCGATCCGCTCGCGATCGGCGATGTCGACGCGCCCGTGGTGCTCGTCGAATGGCTCGACGTCCGGTGCCCGTTCTGCGCGCTCTTCTCCCGGCAGACGCTGCCGACCTTGATCGACGACTACATCGACGCGGGCCTGGTGCGATACGAGGTGCACCCGGTCGAGTTCTTCGGCGATCAGTCCGGCGCCGCGGCAGTCGCCGTCCATGCCGCCGGCGCGCAAGGCATGGCTATGGAATACCTCAGCGCCCTCTACGCGGCCGCCCCAGAACGTGGACACCCCGACCTGACCCGCGAAGTACAACTCGGCTTCGCCGAGCAGATCGGCATCCCCGACATGGGCCGCTTCACCGACGACCTCGATCGCACCGACCTCCGTGCGGCGGTCACAGAGGAGACGACCAACGCCGGCGGCCTCGGCGTCAACACCGTCCCGTTCTTCCTCGTGGGAGACACCGCCATCGCTGGGGCCCAATCCCTCGAGGTGTTCCGCGATGTCCTCGACGAGGCAATCGACGCAGTCGAGAACTGATGGAGATCGCTCTCGTCGGGGCGCTGGTCGCCGGCATCCTCACCCTGCTCAGTCCGTGCTCGGTCATGCTGCTCCCCGCGTTCTTCTCGTACGCGTTCAGTAGTCCCTCGCAACTGCTGTCCCGCGCCGGGGTCTTCTACCTCGGCCTGATAACCACTCTCGTCCCGATGGGCATCCTGGCCGGGAGCTTCGGTGCCTACGTCACCGAGCATCGCTACGCGCTCGTCACCATCTCCTCATGGGTCGTGATCGCGCTTGGCGCGTCCATGATCGTCGGCGTGTCGATCCCATCGCTGTCGGCCACGACCGTTGGCGACGTGACGTCAGCGATGTCCGTGTGGGCACTGGGCACCGTCTACGGGCTCGCCGGCGTTTGTGCAGGACCGCTACTCGGCGCAGTCCTCACGCTCGCTGCGCTCGGCAGCAACGCTGCCTACGGCGGTCTCGTGCTGCTCGTGTTCGCCGCCGGCATGATCGTGCCGCTGTTGATCCTCGCCACGTTGTGGAGTCGGCTCCCCTTCGTGCGAACTGTCGTGCGACCGCGGATCATACGAATCGGGCGGTGGAGCAACACGTGGACGAGCATCGCCAGCGGCGCGGTCATGATCGCGATCGGGGTACTGCTACTGCGCACAGACGGCACGGCGTCGCTGACAGGTGTGCTCGGCACCGAGCAACAGTTCAAGGTCGAGAACTGGGCGCTCCGGAACACCGGGGAGATCTCCGACGTCGCCGTCGCCGTGGCCGCCAGCGCAACGCTCGTGATCGCGCGACAGGTCCGACGTCGTCATGCGACGCGATCGCTCGAACGCCGCGGCGAGAAGAGCGGCGGTGAGCGCGCCGGCAGCGCGGCGTCGGCTGGTCTTCTGAGCTCGTCAGGTGAGCGATCGCGACCCTGAACATCGGGTGCGTCCAAGGGCAACGGCGGGGCGGCTGGCCTCGAGCGGGCAAGGGCTCGCAAGGTCTGGGAGCGCGTGACCCCGGTGGGTTGGTCGACGCTGCTGGCCGATGGCGATGTCGACACGGCGTGGGAAACAGCAACGGCACCGGGGTTGACTGGGATCGACGACCGCCGTTGGGCGCGAGTCGCCGAGGCCGGCGAGCCGACCCCGCGGCTGCGCTTGGCGTGTACTTGCGGCTCGTTCAGCGGGCGTGACCAGCGTGGGTCGGGTCCCGCGTCAGTCAGCGAACACGTCGCTACTGAGCTGAATGAAGAAGCTGTGGTCGTGGCCCTTGTTGGGGTCGGCCGCGTTGTACTTCACCGTGTTCGGCGATCCGTCTGGCACGCGCTCCTCCGAATAGATCGCGCCAACCGGGCACACGTCGGGCTGGTAACACGCGGTGCACGAGGTGCACTCGTCGAGGTTGACGTACAACAGGCTGTCGCCGAAGATCGCCGCGGCATCTGGGTTGGGAACGTGGGTCGACGCGATCTCGCCGCTGCCCGCTTCATCCTCCGAGAACAGCACGTTGGTGCTCGGGTCGAACTCGTAGATGCACTGCACCGGACACACGTCGACGCACGCCCTGTCCTTCACGCCGATGCACGCCTCGGTGATGATCGCCCGCCCACTCATGCGTGATCTTCTCCGGCTCGGAATCTCATGTTGGCCTCCGTGACATCGCCGCTGCGTGCGCTGGTGACGCGGCTGTCCCTCGGCGACGTGCGATGCTGATCTGCCGGCGACGTGCGATGTTGATGTGTGCCCATTCGGTTCGACGCTCAACCTGAACCGCTCGACGACTTGGCACGGCTCGACGACGGCGTGCTCGAACGTCTCGTCGAGTCGCAGCGCGAGTAACCGAATCACATCACCCCAGCACGGCCGGGAAGCAGCCCGATGCGTCACCCTCGACGTCGGCGTCGAACCCGCGGGCCGAGCACAGCGGGCGCGCCGTGAGGAGATCGGGTCGATCCACGGCCCGCGCAGCGGGACGGCTCCGAGACCGCGATCGGTCCGATGCGTAGCGTCGCTGGCGTGTTGCACCCGCATCTGTCCCGCCGGACGGTCGAGTTCGCCTCGGGCGGCCTGACGCTGCGAGGGGTGCTGTTCAGCCCGCCCGGGCCCGGACCGTTCCCTGCCGTCGTCGCGACCGCTGGCTTCGCCTGCGTCAAGGAGATGGTGATCGCGCTCGAGCTCGTGCCGCGCCTCGTCGACGCGGGCATCGCCGTACTCGTCCACGATCACCCGTGCTCGGGAGAGAGTGACGGCTCGCCCCGTCAGCACCTCGACCCGATCGCCCAGCAGGACGGGTATCGGGACGCGATCACGTACCTCTCCGGACGCCCCGACATCGACGCCGAACGGATCGGGGTCTGGGGGACGAGCTACGCGGGTGGCCACGTGCTCGGTGTCGCGTCCACCGACCGGCGCGTCCGCTGCGTGGTGTCGCAAGCGATGACCGTGTCGGGCCACGAGAACCTGCTCCGTCGCCACACCCCCGACGGGTACGTCGCGCTCCATCGGCAGTGGGCCGAGGAGCGGCTCCGGCTGTCACGTGGCGAAGCGCCGACGATGGTGCGAACCGTGGCAGCGACCGGCCCGTCGGCCGAGTACTACGCGTCGCTGCCGCCCGAGTGCCTCGATCGCTGGAGGCCGGAGGTGACAGCGCTCACGTACGAGCTCTACGACCGCTATGAGCCGGCTGTCGCGATGACCCGCATCAGTCCGACACCCCTGCTGATGATCGTGATAGACGCCGACGCGACCACGTTCACCGACACGTGCCTGCGGACGTACGCGGCGGCGCTGGAGCCCAAGCGCCTACTCCTGCTGCCCGGGGGCCACTACGACGTCTACGGGCGTCATGACGCGACGGCCAGCGAAGCGGCCTGCGCGTGGTTCGCTGCCCACCTCGCTGCGCGCTGAACCCAGCCAGCGACCGCCCACTGGACGGGCGCAGCGTGGTGTTTCCTCCAAACTCGCCACCCCGTCGAGCGGCGCCGGAGCGGGTTCCCGCTGGATGGGACCGCACCCTGGTGGCCTTGACAGGCCTCACTTACTGTCACGCGGGGGCAGCGAGACGGATGCCGTGGGCATCAGGTCGGACGCTGCAGCGCGAACAGAGGAGGGGGCCAATGCGCGGTCACAAGAGGAAGTTCAGCGTCGTACTGCTTGCAGGGGTGATGCTGGCGGGGGCATGTGGGGATTCTGACGACAGCTCGTCGTCGAGCGACGCCCCGTCGCCCGAGCAGACGGCCGCCGCCGCCCGACACCGCTCCCACCAGCGCCGCCGGTGCGGGCAGCGCTACCACGGTCGGCGCGTCGGCACCGCCGGCGGCCGGCAACGGCGAGGTGTGCACCGAGGACAAGGTCGGCGGTGAGATCACGATCGCTCCGCGCGGTGTCGGCACCACGCTGGACACGTACACGGCCCAGCTCGGCAGCATCCAGACCGGTTACGAAGGCTTGCCGATCTACTCCACGCTCGTTCGCTACGACGTCGACAGCCGCGAGTACGTGCCGCACGCGGCGGAGTCGTTGACCGCAAACGACGACGCCACCGTCTGGACACTCAAGCTGCGTGACGACGTGACGTTCGGCAACGGCGACCCGCTCAATGCTGATGCGCTGGTCGCCCACCTCGATCGTCACCTCTCCGAGGAGAGCACGTCGGCACCCAAGCGCTCCGCGGGCGGTTCCATCGCCGAGTACACGAAGGTCGACGACTGGACGGTGGAACTCACGCTCGCCGCGCCGAACGGCAACTTCCCCGCCATCTTTGCCGGCAACCTCGGCATGGTGCAGAACGTCGCCGTCATCGAGGAGATCGGCGAGCAGGCCTTCCAGCAGAACCCGCAGGGCGGCGGTGTCGGCCCGTACGAGGTTTCCGAGTGGGCGCCACCAGAGCGGATCGTCCTCACCGCCAAGAAGGACTGGTGGGGCGGTCCGATCTGCATCGAGAAGATCACGTTGACGTTCATCCCCGATCTCTCCGCGGCCTACGACGCATACAACACCGGCGAGGTCGACATGGTGTACTTCAACCGTGATCCCGCGACGCTCGCCCGGGCCCGCTCGGAGCACGAGGCGTCGCAGTTCACCATCGACGTGTTCAACGGCGCGTTCGTGGTCATGCCGAACATCGGCCTGACCGGGTACGAGGGTGCGTTCCGGGACGTCCGCGTCCGTCAGGCGATGGCCTACGCGATCGACCCTGATGTGATCAACGATCGCGCCTGGGGCGGCGAGGGTTGGCCGGGTAAGGGTCTCATCAATGAGGCGTCCGCACAGCTCCCGCCGACCGAGGGTCTGCCGTACGACCCGGAACGGGCCCGTGAGCTGCTCGACGAGTACAAGGCCGAGACCGGCTGGGACGGCACGATCGGCGCGATCGCAGCCTCGACCCCGCCGAGCAACCGGGAGGCCGGCATCGTCGTCGCCGCCCAACTCGAAGCGGTGGGATTCAAGGTCGAAGCGAACTTCGACATGCAGGTGATCCCCCTGATCACCGCGGTCAGCACCGATCAGAACTTCGAGCTGGTCGCCTCCTGGGGCTTCATCCAACCCGAGCGCGACCTCTACAACGGGCTGCGCTCGTGGATGTCGCCCACGCTGGGCGGCTACCAGAACGGTTACACCAGCGAGGCGTACGACGCCGCGCTCGCCTCGCTCCGTGTGGCCGTGACCGTCGAGGAGTACGAGGCGGCGCTCGCGGAGGTCCAAGCCGTGATCAACGAGGAGGTGCCGTTCCAGGTGTACGGCGCCGACGTCGGCACGACCCTGACCCGTGAGAACATCCACGGCATCGTCTGGCACCGCGGCATCGACCCGCTCTTCGAGC
>JAEZFY010000318.1 GCA_023417265.1 Actinomycetes bacterium
GGCCGGCGTCGGCGAGGGGGGCTGCGTGCATGGGGGCTCCTCGAAACCCGACCGGTGTCGTCGGGATTCGGGGGTGAGACTACAAGTGACGCAGCGTCCAATCAAGATAAATCTGATCGGTCTTGTCGACATTCGCTGACGGCTAGCGTTCGCGCGGTGCGCCGATCGATCGACGACTACCCCGCCGGGCCCGCCGACGTGCCCCCCGGCCTCGATGACGACGTCGTTGCGTTGGCCTGGGCGATCGCCATCAGCGACGACTACGACGACGCCGAGCCGCGGGTGGTACTCACCGTCGAAGAGGTCGGCCGCCCCGGCACCGGCCACATCGCCCACCTCTCCCCCGTGGTTGCCGACCGCCTCCGCGTCGCGCTCGGCGACGCCCTCCGCGAGATCGGCCATCCGGTGGCGTGAGACCTCAGTCGACGGTGAGCGCCAGTACGGCGGGAGGTGCGGCGTCGCTGACGAAGGCCAGTTCCTGCACCGCCCGGGTCATCGCCACGTAGAGCAGGCGCGCCCCGCGGGACGCTCCCCCGGCCGCGCCGAGGATGTCGTGCGGGTTGACGACGACGACCCCATCGAACTCCAAGCCCTTCACCGCCTCGGGGTCGAACAGCGGCACGTCGTCATGGCCGAGCTCGTGGACGTGGTCGGCGGCCAGGAACCCACGTTCGGCGAGCGCCACCCGCACCGCCGCGTGCAGCGGCTGCGGTGCGACGACGCCCGTGAGCCGGTGCCGGTGCTTGGTGGCCACAACCTGGGCGGCAACCGCACCGGCCAGCTGACCGGCCTCGACGCGCACCCACGCCGGCGGTGGACCCTCGCGACGCACCGAGCGCGAGGCGGCGGCATCCACCCCGGTCAGCGGCAGCAGGCGGTTCGCCACGGCGAGGATCGGCTCGGGCACCCGGTACCCGATCGTCAGCTCGGCGACCGACCCGTCGGCAGCCGAGCCACGCGGGAACAGGTACGCGAACACGTCGTTCCACCGTTGCTGGCCGGCCGGGGTGGTCGACTGGGCGACGTCGCCGACGAGCGTGCACGACCCGGCCGGCGTGCGCCGCCCGATCACCCGCAGCGCCACGGCCGAATGGTCCTGAGCCTCGTCGACGACGACGTGGCCGTACGTGAACGGCGTGCCGTTGAGCAGCGTGTTGGCTTCGTCGACCAGGAACTGGTCGGCCACCGTCCAGGCCCGGCGTTTGCCGCGCGGCCCCGCCACGTGCGCCCCGAGATAGCGGTCGACGAGATCGATCGGCTTCTGGGTCGGCCACATCTTCGTGAGCGCCTGCTTGAGCGGGCCGGCGTCGGCCCACCGGTCATCGCCGCCGCAACGCCGGCGCAGCTCGGCCTGGGCGAGCACGCGGACGCGCTCGCGGCGCTGGTTGACCGGGAGCGAGCCGGCTTTGGCCGTGACGAGCCAGGTGTCGATCTCGGCCGCCGTGAACACGAACCGTCGCGCCCCGATCGGCACGACCACGTCGTCGGCCGGCCCGACGATGGCACTCAGGGCGAGCTGCTCGAGTTCGGTCAGGCGCGCGGCAGCACCTTTCCACTGGGCCAGCTCGGCGTCGTCGGTGGCGCTCACCGGGACCTTCGGGATGCACAGGTCGAGCGCCGTGCATTGGCGCACGCTGCGCTCGCCGAGCGACGGCAGGACGTTGGCGACGTAGTCGAGGAACGCCCGGTTCGGGCCGACGACGAGCACGCCATCGCGGGCGAGCCGGCGACGGTGCTCGAACAACAGGTAGGCCGCGCGGTGCAGCGCGACCGCGGTCTTGCCCGTTCCGGGGCCGCCTTGCACGACCAACGCCTGATCGATCGGGGCCCGGATGACGACATCCTGCTCGGCCTGGATCGTGGCGACGATTTCACGCATCGCACCCGACCGCGCTGCACCGATCTCGGCCAGCACCGGATCGGGGATGCCGGTGGCCGCCGCGTTGTCTGCCGCGTCCGGATCGTCGAGGTGCTCGTCGAGGTACGCCGACAGGCCGGCGACCGCGCCCGTCTGGTCGAGCGTGAATCGGCGCCGGAAGTCGACGCCGAGCGGGTCGATCGCGGTCGCCCGGTAGAACGGGGCCGCAACCGGGGCGCGCCAGTCGACCACCACCGGGTCGTGCTCGGCATCCTCGATGTGACGCCGGCCGATGTACCAGCGTTCCTGCTCACCACCCGGTCCGCGCTGGTCGATCCGTCCGAAGAACTCGCCGGCCCCGGGCGAATGCAGCGAGTCGAGCGCTTCCCACACCGTCATCTCGACGTACTGGGACGTGATCTCGTCGGCCGCCGCGTGCGGGTCGACCGCTGCGAGCGCGGCGATCATCCGGTCGCGGTTGACGCGCGCACGGGCCAGGTGGGCGCGCTCTGCGGGCAGGTCGGGGAACCGCAGCTCAGGAGACGTGTCGGCCGCCATGGGGGCCAGCGATCCTACCGACGCGCAATCCCAGCGAGAGCACCCGCGCGGCGGGCACCGACCTAGACTTTCGCCGATGGACGACGAGTTGACCGCCGAGACCGACGCCGAGCAGGCCGAGATCGTCGACGAGCTGCTGATCGAGGAGATCTCGATCGACGGCATGTGTGGCGTCTACTGAGGCCTCTCAGCGCACCGATGACCACGAGCACCGGCACGGGCATCGGCGCGTCGGCGTTGACCCTGCACCCCCAGGTGGCGCTGCGCCCGGAACCGTTCGGCGCCCTCGCGTACCACTACGGCAACCGGCGGCTGGTGTTCCTCAAGCACCCCGACGTCGTGCGTGTCGTCAACGCCCTCGCCGCGCACCCATCCGTCGACGCCACGCTCGACGCGTGCGCGATCGCTCCCCCGCGCCGGCCCGGGTTTCACCAAGCCCTGACCGCGCTCGTCGAGTCCGAGATCCTGCTCCCCGCCCGAGCCGAGGCCGCGTGACCGCGCTCGTCGACCAACTCAAGACCGGCCTCGACGCACCGATCTGCCTGACGTGGGAGCTCACCTACGCGTGCAACCTCGACTGCGTCCACTGCTTGTCGTCGTCGGGTCGCCGCGACCCGCGTGAGCTGACCACCGCCGAGGCGTTCGCCGTGATCGACGAACTCCACCGGCTGCAGGTGTTCTACGTCAACATCGGCGGCGGCGAGCCCATGATCCGGCGCGACTTCTTCGACATCGTCGAGTACGCGATCGGGCGCGGCGTGGGCGTCAAGTTCTCGACCAACGGAACGTTCATCGATGCCGACCGGGCGCGCCGGCTCACCGAACTCGACTACCTCGACATCCAGATCAGCCTCGACGGCGTCGACGCGGCGACCAACGATGCGGTGCGCGGCACCGGTTCGTACGCCACGGCCCGCCAGGCGATGGAGCACCTCGCCGCGGCCGGGTTCGTCGAGCGCAACGGGCCGTTCAAGCTGTCGGTCGTCGTGACCCGCCACAACGTCGACCAACTCGACGAGTTCCAGGCGCTGGCCGACTCGTACGGCGCGCAACTGCGGGTCACCCGCCTGCGCCCGTCGGGTCGCGGCGCCGACAGCTGGCACGAGCTGCATCCCACCAACGCCCAGCAGCGGCAGATCTTCGAGTGGCTGCTCGGCAACGGCGAGCGGGTGCTCACCGGCGACTCGTTCTTCCACCTCAACGCCCTCGCCGCTCCCGACAGCGGCGAACAGCTGCCCGGGTTGAACATGTGCGGTGCGGGGCGGGTCGTGTGCCTGATCGACCCGGTCGGCGACGTGTACGCCTGCCCGTTCGTGATCCACGCCGACTTCCTCGCCGGCAACGTCCGCGACTCGGGTGGCTTCACCAAGGTGTGGCGCGAGAGCGCGCTGTTCGCGTCCCTCCGCGAGCCCCAGTCGGCCGGAGCGTGCGCGTCGTGCGGGCAGTTCGACGCCTGCCAGGGCGGCTGCATGGCGGCCAAGTTCTTCACCGGCCTGCCGCTCGACGGGCCCGACCCGGAGTGCGTCGGCGGCGACGCGATGCACACCGTTCGGATCAGCCCGATCCCCAAGCCGGCCCAGGACCACACCAAGCCGGTCACGTTCCTGACCCGCAAGCCCATCGCCGTCTGAGCCGGGGTCCGGTCACACCGGGTCCTACGATGACGCGATGGCAGCTGAACTGAGCTCCGAGGAGTCGGCCGCGCTGGGCAAGGCGCTGACCAGCTACCTCTCGGACCTGCGGATGGA
>JAEZFY010000260.1 GCA_023417265.1 Actinomycetes bacterium
CCCCGCCCCCGCCGCCCCGCGACGGCAACCAGCTCGGCCGCGTCGCGGTCGGTGAGGTCGGCGACATGGGCCCACGGGCTGAGCTCGGCACCCCACAACACCTCGCAGCGGAACACGTTGCCGATCCCGCGCATCACGTGCTGGTCGACGAGCGCGTCGCGTACGCGCGCCTCGACGTCGGGGTAGTGGAGCAGCGCCGTCACCGCCCCGGCGAGGTCGGCGGCAGGGTCGGCGAGGTCGGGCCCGAGCCGGCCGCCGATCGGGTGCCGGCTGACGTCGGGCTGGCGGTACGTCTCGACGCTCGCGGCGGCGAAGCACACGGCGACGAAGTCCTCGGTTTGGATCGATGCCCGCAGCTGCTCCCACGAGCGTCGCCACGGGTCGCCCTGCCGGTAGACGTGCCACTCGGACTTCGCCTTGAGCACGGTGTCGAGCACGATCCCGTCGTCCCACGTGACCTCGACGTGCTTGCCGCGGGCTTCGACCATCTCGACCATCGCACCGGCGCGCGGCGCGGGGCCGATCAGGGCGGGAGCGTCGAAGCGCAGCATCGGGTGCCCGACGAGCGCGGTGCGCATCACCGCCGCGACTCGCGTGAGCTCCCCCGTGGCCACACGCGCATGCTAGGAACGAACGCCCCACCGGTGGTGGATGCTGTTGCCAGGACGCGCCGGCCGCAGTACCACGCGGGTGCTACGGGAGCTGGCCGACGCTCGCCAGGGCGAGCCGCAAGATGCGGTCCTGGCCGCCGGTCATCTGCGTCCGCAACGACTCGCTGACCACCTCGGCCGGCGTGAACCAGGCCAGGTCGAGCGCCTCCTGGGTGGGCGTGCAGTCGCCGTCGACGGGCACCACGTAGACCAGGCTGACGGCGTGCTGACGTGGGTCGTGGAACCCGCTCACCTCGGTGTGCGGGAAGTACTCGACGACCGTGAACGGCGCCGGCTCGGGCGGGATGCGCGGCAGCGCCATCGGGCCGAGATCCTTCTCGCAATTGCGGATCAGGGCCTCCCGGATGCGCTCACCGAACTTGACGCGGCCGCTGACGATCAGGCGGCTGATCGTGCCGTCCGGGGCTTGCCGAAGGAGCAGGCCGACCTCGGTGACCACACCCAGCCCGTCGACGCGCACCGGCACCGCCTCGACGTACACGATCGGCACCTGAGCGCGCACCTGCTCGAGCCGCTCGGGCGACAGCCAGGTGTTGTCGGTGTCGGTGTCGATACTCACGAGCAGCCGAGACTAGGCGACGCGGCCCCGATCGACCGGTCCCTCGCCAGCGGGAAGCCTTCCGTCCGTTCCGGGGTTGTACCTGGCATGAGCGACATGACGATCAACATCGGTATCGACGAGCACGACCGGGCGGCGATCGCCGGCGGCCTCGCCAAGGTGCTCGCCGACACCTACACGCTCTACCTGAAGACGCACAACTACCACTGGAACGTCGTCGGCCCGATGTTCAACACGCTCCACCTGATGTTCGAGACCCAGTACAACGAGCTCGCCCTCGCGGTCGACGAGATCGCCGAACGGATCCGCTCACTCGGCGAGCCGGCGCCCGGCTCCTACCTCGAGTTCGGCGAGCTGACGTCGATCGAGGAGGACCGCGACAAGCCCGAGGCGATGGAGATGGTGCGCCGCTTGGTCGTCGCCCACGAAGCGGTCGCCCGCACGGCCCGCTCCGTCTTCCCGGTCGCCGATCAGGCCGGCGACGAACCGACTGCCGACCTGCTCACCCAGCGCCTCCAGGTGCACGAGAAGACGGCCTGGATGCTGCGTTCGCTGCTCGCCTGACGGCCGTCGGCGCGGGCGTACGCTGCTGCCATGACGGCCGACCCCGCCGACGACGTGTTCGGCACCGGCGTGCATGGCTGACGCGGCGGCGCTCGGCGCCCGGGCGTGGCCCGCGGTGGGCAGCCCCACGCTCGTCGTTCCGGTCGGGTCGTGCGAACAGCACGGCCCGCACCTGCCGCTCGACACCGACACGCGGATCGCGGTCGCGCTGGCCATGCACCTGGCCGCAGGCGACCCTGCCACGTTCGTGCTCGCCCCACCCTTGGCGGTGACCGCCAGCGGCGAGCACGCCGGCTTCCCGGGCACCCTGTCGCTCGGCGTCGCGACCACCGCGGCGGTGCTGGTCGAGCTCGCCCGCTCGGCCGACTGGGCCGCCGGCGTGGTGTACGTCAACGGCCACGGCGGCAACACCGCGGCACTCCAGCGCGCATCGTCGACGCTGCGGAGTGAGGGGCGCCGCGTGCTGTGTTGGAGCCCGCGCATCGCCGACGGCGACCTCCACGCGGGACACACCGAGACGTCGCTCCTGCTGCACCTCGCACCCGACGTCGTCGACATCGCCGCTGCGGTGGCCGGGCCGCAACCCGCGCTCGCCGAACTCGTCGACCACGGCGTGCGCGCCCTCAGCCCGACCGGTGTGCTCGGCGACCCGACCCGGGCTTCGGCTGAGGACGGTCACCGGTTGTTCGCCGAGCTCGCCGAACAGCTCGTGCGGGCGGTCGACGCGTGGCGGACGTGAGCACCACCGCTGCGTACCTGCTCGACGGGTCGGTGCAGCGGTTCGGGCACGTGCTGATCGGCGGGTCGCCGCTCAAGCTGTTCCGGTTGACCCCGGCCGGCTCGGCGCTCGTCACCCGCCTTGCCGCCGGCGACGCCGTGCCACGCTCCGCACTCGTCGAGCGCCTGCTCGACGCCGGGGCGATCCACCCCGACCCAGTCGCAGCCGACGCACCGTTCACCGCCGACGACGTGACGTTCGTGGTGCCCACCCTCGGCCCGCCGGCGCACGTGCCTGCCGGGGCGCTCGTGCTCGTCGACGACGGCTCGCAGCCACCGGTTGCCGCGGCGACCGTCCGCCTATCCGGCAACTGCGGCCCGGCCGCGGCCCGCAACGCCGGACTCGCTCAGGTGACCACGCCCCTCGTCGGCTTCGTCGACACCGACGTCACGGCGCCCAGCGATTGGCTCGTCCCGCTGCTCGCCCACTTCGCCGACCCCCGTGTGGCCCTGGTCGCCCCGCGGGTCGTCAGTGCCGAACAACCCGGGCGCTTAGGCGCCTACGAGCGCGCGCGTAGCCCGCTCGACCTCGGGCCCCGGCCGGGGCGCGTGCGTGCCGGCACGCGCGTGTCGTACGTGCCGGCCGCGGCGATCGTGTGCCGGGTCGAGGCGCTGCGGGCGATCGGCGGCTTCGACTCGACGCTGCGCGTCGGCGAGGATGTCGACCTCGTGTGGCGGCTCGGTTCGGCCGGCTGGGTGTGCCGCTACGAGCCGAGTTCGGTCGTGACCCACGCGCCGCGGTCCTCTTGGGCGGGGTGGTGGCACCAGCGCACCGCCTACGGCCGTTCGGCCGCGGCCCTGGCGCGGCGCCATCCGGGGGCGTTGGCGCCGCTGCGGATCAGCGGGTGGAGCCTTGCGGCGTGGGCGGCGATCGCCGTCGGCCGCCCGGTGGCCGGGGTAGCGCTCGGCGCCGGAAGCGCGGCGGCGCTCGTACCCAAGCTCCCCGACGTGCCCGCCCGGGCGGCGTTCGGGTTGGCAGCGTGGGGGAACCTCCGGGCCGGGGAACAGATCGCCGACACGGTGCGGCGCGCCTGGTGGCCGCTCCTCGCCGCCGCCGCGCTGCGCTCGCGGACGGCACGTCGCGTGCTCGTCGCCAGCGCGCTCGCCGCCCGCCACCCGATCCGGCTCGCCGACGACGTTGCCTACTCGGTCGGCGTGTGGCGCGGGATGTGGACCGAGCGCACCGTGGCACCGCTCGCGCCGGAGATCCGTTCGTGGCCCGGACGGTCGCGCTCGGCTACCGACGAGTACCGTCGACAGGCGTGACGATCCGGCTGACCGTGGACCGCCAGCGGTGGTGGCACCACTGCACCGACGTGGCCGCCGCAACGCCCGGCCTGGTGCCGGTCGTCAAGGGCAACGGCTACGGGTTCGGTCGGGTCGGGCTGGCGATTGCCGCGGTGGAGCTGAGTCCCCTGATCGCGGTGGGCACCGTCCACGAGCTGGCGGGGCTCCCGGCCGCCGCGGTGCCGCTCGTGCTGACCCCCACGCTGACACCGCCGCCCGCCCGCACCGACGGCGGGCCGCCGCCGGTACTCACCGTCGGCGACCCCGCTCACGTGCGCGCACTCGAGGGCTGGGACGGCCAAGTCGTCGTCAAGCTGGCCTCGTCGATGCGCCGCTACGGCGTCCAACGGGCCGCGCTCGTCGACATGCTCGCCGAGGCCCAGCGCAGCGGGCTGCACACCGTCGGCGTCGCCCTGCACCTCCCGCTCGCCGGCACCGATGCGGCCCGCCGCGCCGAGATCGACGCCTGGCTCCCCCACATCGACCCGTCGCTCGACGTGTGGGTCAGCCATCTCGCCCCCGACTCGTACGCGGCGTTGCCCCCCAGCCACCGGTACAAGCTGCGCGTCGGCTCGTAC
>JAEZFY010000043.1 GCA_023417265.1 Actinomycetes bacterium
GGCGTGCCCGCCGACGGCGATCTCGACCGGGGCGAGGTGGCCGAGTTTGCCGGGCGTCACGCCGAGCCCGATGCGGGTGTCGAACAGGCGCGTCGGGGCAACCGGCACGAACCGGTCGCCGGCGACCGCGCCCATCGTGCAGTAGCCGAACACGTCGACGAGGCAGTGCGCCGAGCCGTGCGAGTTGTAGACCTCGATCGCCCCGTCGGCTCCGACGCCGACCGTGACGAGGTTGGGCACCGCTCGGCCGGGACTGCCGTTGACGTTCGAGGTCGCCGGGCGCGGCGTCCCGCTCGGGGAGACGGTGAAGTAGTGCGCCTGGGTGGCGTCGACGGCGGTGACGTTGGCGATCACCGCGGTGACGCCCTCGACAGGGACGCCGGGCACGCCGGCGATCGGCACCCGGAGCACTGCCCGCGCACCGAGCGGACCGATTGGCACGCCGCCCGTGCCGTCGCGCGTGTCGGCCACGCGGGTGGGACTGATCGGGACGAACGTCGAGAGCCCACCGACCACGGTCGGCACGGGGGCGACCGTTCCCTGGTCGTCGACACGACCGGGCGCTCGGCGGATCAACTGCAGGTCGCCGAACTCGCCACCGAGCACGGTGCTCGCGCCGCCGCCGAGCCAGCCGTCGAGCAGCGAGGCGTAGTACGTGCGCACGTCGACGGTGGGGGTCATCCGCTGCCATTCCCCCGGCGGCAACGCGGCCCGCGCCCCGTACATCCCGCCGCGCACATTGGCGCCGAACACGAGCTGGGCCGAGGCCGAGCCGTGGTCGGTGCCGTGCCCGGCGTTGGCGTGCGACGTGCGCCCGAACTCGGAGAACGTCATCACCGTCACGCGGCTGGCCCACCCCGGGTGGAGCGTCGCGTAGAAACGTTGTACGGCGGCGTTGAACTCGAACATCCGCGCCCCGTGCATCTCGGGCTGGCCGGCGTGGCTGTCGAAGTCGCCCCAGCCGGCGGTGAGCACGCGGAACCCGAGGTTGGCGTAGATCAGGCGGGCGATCACCTCCATCCGGGTGATGATCTCGGGGAGCGGCTGGGCGTCGGGGGCCGGAGCGGGCGGGTAGAACGGCGCGGTGGCGGCGACGACGTCGAACGCCTCACTGGCCGCCTGGGCGACGGCGGTCGGCCACCCGCCGCTGGCGCCCGTCGCCATCGCCCGCACCGCTTGATAGCCGCGCTCGCTGCGCGTGTCGGTGGCGCTCCCCCATGCGGCGGCCATGTCGGGTACTCCGGTCGCCCGGCTCGCCGCACCGATCACGTGCAGTGGCACGGCACTGCCGACCGAAGCGCCGGCGTGCAGGTCGGGGCGCCCGCCCGTGTGGCCGTCGAGCCACCGGCCGAGCCACCCGCTGGTGGGGATCCCGTTGGGGCGCGCAGCCATCCACTTGGCCATCGAGCTGAAGTGCGACAGGTCGGGTGGGTCGGGGAAGCCGACGCCCTCCACGACGGCCAGCTGGCCGGCGTCCCACAACCGTTTCAGTTCGGTGAGGTACGGGTGCAGCCCGTTGCCGGCGTCGAGCGGCAGCGTCTGCTCGGGGGCGATCGACAGGTCGAGTGGCCCGTTCGTGGTGGTGACGTGGCGCTGCTGGTAATACGTGGCGTTGTCGGTCTGGACGACGGTGTTGAGTCCGTCGTTGCCGCCGTACATGCCGATCACGACGAGGATCCCGTCGGTGGGGCCGACCGGGCCGAGCGCCCACGCCGCCGGGTCGAGCCCGGGCACGAACAGGTCGAGCAGCGTGCCGGTGCCGCCGGCGACCAGCCCGGCGCCGGCGCCGATCCCGATCAGCTGCAGGAAGCGTCGGCGGTCGAGGGCCTGCGGATCGCTGTCGGGGGCTGACAGGTGGGCGAGCGCGCCGGCGGTGGAGATCTCGGTCGGCAGCATCAGGCGGCGTTCATCTCGGGGCTGACGTAGATCAGCTCGACCAGGTCGTGGAGTTCGTCGAGCTTGGCGTTGACGGCGAACTCGTCGAGCGCGGCGAGTGTGGCCGCGCCGAGCGAGATGCCCATCAGGTCGGTGATCCGGCGGACCAGCGCGCGCCGCTTGGCGGGGTCGCTCCCGGTGGCCCACACCTCGGTGCGCGGGATCCATCCGCGGCGCAGGCGCATGCCCGGGCCGTCCCAGTAGTCGGCGAGCACGAAGTACGACACGTGGCGGGCGGCGGCCGCCCGCTGGGCGAACGCGCTGGCGTTGACGTAGTAGCCGTTGTGACCCCAACCGGCGACGTTGGGCGGGAACAGCAGGCGCTGACCCATGCCGTCGCCGAGCCAGAACGGGAACCCCGGGTCGGCCGGCACGGTGGTGGTGGCCAGCACGGCGACGAGGTAGTCGACCGGGGCGCGGACGAGCCCTTGGCGCACGTCGGCGGCGTAGAACTCGTCGCGGAGCAGCAGCGCGCGCAGCCACTGGCGCACGTCGAAGTCCGTCGCCAGGGCGACCCCGCGCAGGTGATCGCGCACGGCGGTCGGGAGCGGCGTGCCGGCGAAGAACGCCCACAACTTGCCGGAGAGGAAGTCGGCCGCGATCTCGCGAGTCGGCTGCCCGGCGTGGGGGTCGGCGGTGGCCACGCCGTTGGCGAGCATGATCCGGATCGTGTCGGGGCCGTGTTGCTGCGGGTCGGGGTTCTGGCAGGTGAGCTGACCGAGCAGGCCGCGCGGGGTCGAGTCGTGGCGCCACCAGCGCCACTCGTACGTACCGGTGTTGTCGGGGTGGTTGACGACGGTGTGCCCCGTCCACGCCGCGGTGCACGCCTCGACGTCGGCTTCGGTGTAGTTGCCGACGCCGAGCAGGAACAGCTCCATCAGCTCGCGTCCGAAGTTCTGGTTCGGGGCATCGGCGAAGTTGCGGTCGTTGTCGAGGTAGCGCAGCATCGCCACGGTGGTCGCCATCGCGATCGCCAGGTCGCCGAGCTTGCCCAGCCCGCGCTCGCGGTACAGGTCGATCTGCTGCTTGATCACGGCCGTGTTGCCGGCCTTGGCGTCATCCGACACGAAGTGGCCGTGCCAGAACAGGGCCATCTTCTCCTGCACCCGACGAGCGAGTTCGGGGTGGTCAGGGTGCGCGCCGCGCAGCATCGCGTCGATCCAGCTGCGCGACACCTCGGCGATACGCGACGGGTGGTCGGGGGCCGACATCGCCAGCGGGGCCGGGTTCGGGTCGACCGCGAGCACGTTGTCGACCGCCTGCTCACGGGTCAGCGGGACGAGTTCGGCGACGCGTGCCGGCTGAGCGAAGAACTCGGTGCGGCGCAGGAGGTGGGTGACCTCGTCGGGCGCCGGCATGGCGCCAATTCAAGCCGATACGAAGTAGGCGAGGACGTCGGCCAGCACGTCGCACTCGGCGCGCTTGTTGCCGAACGTCACCGCCCCGCCGGCGCCGAGCCGGCAGATCACGAGGTTGGCGAGCGTCTGCCCGGGTAGCAGGTTGAGGTTCGACGTCCCCGGCATGTCCTGCCCGGCCGGCCACGCGGTGACGAACGAGGCCGCGGCAACGTTCGTGGCGGCGACGTTGAGCACGACCGCGACCGCGTCGTCGGGCACACCGCCGCGGCCGGCGATCGTGACGGTCACGGGGGTGGCAGGGCCGACGCGGGCAGCCGGTGCGCCGGTGCCGTTGCGTGTGTCGAGCAGGCGCTGTGGGGCGATCGCCCGGAGTCGGGCGCCCTCGGCCGTCGCCGTCGCGCCGCCGAAGTAGCCGAACACGTCGCCGACCGCGTGCTTGCTCGCGCCGGCGCCGTCGAGCGCCACCCGGCCGCCCGCGCCGAGGCGCACGATCGCCAGGTTGGGAACGGTGTCGCCGGGCGCGAAGTTGACGTTCGACGTCGGCGCGGTTGCCTGCCCGGCCGGCGTCAGACGTAGGTAGCCGGGCGAGTCGGGTTGCGTCGCCGTCAGGTTGACGACGACGGCGGTGGCGTCGGCGGGGCCCCCGGCATGGCCGGCGACGTCGATCTCGATCGGGGCGAGGTGGCCGAGCGCGCCGGCCGCCACCCCCTCACCGGTGCGCGTGTCGAAGAGGCGCTGTGGCGGGAGTGCCACGAAGCGGTCGGTGGGTGCGGCGCTGTCGGTGGTGAAGTACCCGAACACGTCGACCAGGCAGTGGGTGCTGCCGTGTGAGTTGAAGACCTCGATCGAGCCGTCGTCGCCGAGCCCGATCACCACCAGGTTGGGCACCGCCCGGCCCGGTCCGCCGTTGATGTTCGACGTCGCCGGGCGGCCGGTTCCCCCCGGGTAGACCGTGAAGAAGTGCGCCTGGCGGGCGTCGACAGCGGTGACGTTGGCGACCACTGCCGTGACCCCGGTGGCGGGCACCCCACCCTGGCCGGCGATCGGGACGCGCAGCACCGCGCCGGCCAACAGGGGCGCGGCGCTACGGGTGTCGGTGACTCGCGCCGGGGTGAGGGCGACGAACTCGCCGGCCACGCTGCCGACGTAGGGCGGCCGCGGTGTGTCGGGCAACCCGGCACTGCCGGTGCCGGGCGCGGCGGCGAACAGGCCGAGGTTCTCCCAGGTGCCGCCGAGCACGTCGGTGGAACCACCGCCGAGCCATCCGTCGAGCACCGATGCGTAGTACGAGCGCAGGTCGACGGCGAAGCCCATCCGCTCCCAGCGCTTGAGATGGCCGATCGCCGGGCGGGCGCCGTACATGCCCCCGCGCACGTTGGCCCCCAACACGAACTGCGGTGCCGAGGACCCGTGGTCGGTGCCCTGCCCGTCGTTGGCCCACGACGTGCGCCCGAACTCGGAGAACGTCATCACCGTCACCCGGCTCGCCCAGGCCGGGTCGAGCGTGGCGAAGAACTGGGTCAGCCCGGCGTTCAGTTCGGCCATCCGGGTGGGGTGCATTTCGGGCTGGTTGGCGTGGCTGTCGAAGTCGCCCCAGCCGACGGTGAGGACGCGGAACCCGAGGTTGGCGTTGATCAGCCGGGCCGCGATCTGGAGCTTGCGCTCCATCTCGGCGTCGGGCATCGCCTCCTCGGCGGGATAGAGCTCGGCGAGCTTGGCGTTGACGTCGATCGTGTCGATCACGGCTTGCCCGACGGCGCCGAACCACGGCCCGTTGGCGCCGGTGCGCATCGACCGCAGGGCCGTGAACGCGCGCAGGTCGCGGGCGTCGGGGTTGCTGCCCCAGCCGGGCGTGCGGTCGGGGACGCCGGTGCCTCGGCTGGCGTTGCCGATCAGGTGGAGCGGCACGCCGTTGCCGACCTCGGCCGCGGCGAACAGGTCGGTGCTGCCGCCCAGGTACCCGTCGAGCCAGCGGCCGAGCCAGCCGCTCGACGGCACGCTGTGGGGCTGCCCGGCCATCCAGTAGGCCATCGAGTTGAAGTGCGACTGGTCGTCGTTCGGGTAGCCGACGCCTTGCACTACGGCGAGTTGGCCGCGGTCCCAGAACTGCTTGAGCACGGTCAGGTTGGGGTGCAGCCCGTTGCCGGCATCGAGCGCGAGCGCGGCGTCGGGCGCGATCGCGATGCTGCCGTGCTGCTGGTAATACGCGGCGTCGTCGAGCGGCACCACCGTGTTGAGGCCGTCGTTGCCGCCGTACATGCCGATCACGACGAGCACGCCGTCGCCGGGACCGATCGGCCCGGCCGCCCACGCCGACGGGTCGTGCCCGCCGACCATCGCATCGAGCAGCGAGCCGGTCGGCCCACCGACCAGTCCGGCCCCGGCACCCATGCCGATCAGTTGGAGGAAGCGGCGCCGGTCGAGCGCGTGCGGGCCGCGGTCGGGGCGGGCCGTGAGATGCGCCAGCGCGTCGGCGGTGGAGATGTCGCGGTCGAGGGTCATGCGACGTGCAACTCCGGGCTCATGAGGACCAAGCCGATCGCTTCGTACAGGTCCCACGGCGACGCCGCGGTGGCGAAGTCGTGCAACGCGGCGCGTGTGGTGCCGCTCACGTCGAGCGCCGGGTCGAGGCCCATCAGCGAGACGAAGCGGTCGACCATCGCCCGCCGGTTGGCGGCGTTCTGCGTTTGCCGGGCGGTGTCCTTCTTGTCCCAGTCACGCGGCGAGGTGGCGATCACCTCGGTGTACGGCACGTTGCCGCCCGCCAACTGGAGCCAGCCGCTGTCGTCGTCGCGCCAGTAGTTGCGGGCCGTGTTCCAGAACATCTGCAACGCTGCCTGGACCCGGGCGTCGAACGCGCTCGCCGAGATGTAGTAGCCGTTGTGCTTCCACCCGGCGACGTTGGGCGGATACAGGAGCTGCTGACCCATCCCGTCCATCAGCCACAAGGGCGCCCGTTCGGCACGCGCGCCGGTGGCCGCCATCATCGCCACGACGTACTCCACGGGCGAGCGGACGAGCCCCTGCACGGTGGCCGGCGCATAGAACTCGTCGCGCAGCAGCAGTTCACGCAGCCACGGGCGCACGGCAAAGTCGTTGGCGACCAGCGTGTTGCGGAGGTGCAGGCGCACGTTGTCAGGAATCGGCGTCCCGGCGAAGAACGTCCACAGCTTGGTCGACAAGAAGTCGGCGGCGATCTCGCGGGTGGGCGGGCCCGCCCGCGGGCCAGCGGTCGCCGTGCCGTCGCTCAGGATCGTGCGGATCGCATCGGGTCCGTGCTCGGCCGGGTTGGCGTTCGAACACGTCATCCGTCCGAGGAACGGCCGCGGCGTCGAGTCGTGGC
>JAEZFY010000060.1 GCA_023417265.1 Actinomycetes bacterium
CCCGGGGGGGGCCGGCCTAATCCCCCCGGGGCCCTGCCGCCCACGAGAGCCCCACGTGACACTGCTCGAATCCACACCATCAGGCGAACCGTTGGCACCCGGCGCGGTGTCCGACATGTCGGTCGGCAAGCTCGGCGACCGCGTGTTCGGCGGCCTCTCGAAGGGCGCCGGCATCCTCATCCTCGTCGTGCTCGCCGGCGTGGCCGTGTTCCTCGCTCGCGAAGGATGGTCGGGGATCTTCTCCGACTCCGACGAGTTCCGTGGCGAGAGCTTCCTCGAATACGTCGGTCCGTTGGTGTTCGGGACGCTGTTCGCGTCGGCCCTGGCGCTCCTGCTGGCGACGCCGCTGGCGATCGCGGTGGCGCTGTTCATCACGCACTACGCACCCCCGCGCCTCTCGCACATGCTGGGCTACTTCGTCGACCTGCTGGCGGCGATCCCGAGCGTGGTCTTCGGCCTGTGGGGCATCTCCGTGTTCGCCCCGCTGATGGCCGGCGAGGTGTATCCCTTCCTGAACGAACACCTCTCGTTCATCCCGTTCTTCGAAGGCCCTGTGGTGCCGAGCGGGCGTTCGATGCTCACGGCGACGATGGTGCTGGCAGTGATGATCCTGCCGATCATCACGGCGATCAGCCGCGAGGTGTTCCGCCAGACGCCGCGCCTGCACGAGGAGGCCTCGCTCGCGCTCGGCGCGACGCGCTGGGAGATGATCCGCCAAGCGGTGCTGCCGTACGGCCGCTCGGGCGTGATCTCGGGGGCGATGCTCGGGCTCGGGCGGGCGCTCGGCGAGACGATGGCGGTGGCGATGATCCTGTCGCCGGCCGACGTCTACTCGGTGAACCTGATCGGCAGCGAGAACCCGAACACGATCGCCGCCAACATCGCCTTGCGGTTTCCCGACTCGTCGGGCCTCGAGGTCAACCGCCTGATCGCCACCGGGCTGGTGCTGTTCATCATCACCTTCGCCGTCAACGGCGTGGCCCGCAAGATCGCCCGGGCCGGGTTTGACGGGGCTGCCGGATGACGGCCGCGCTCGGTACTTCCACCCGCGAGATCACCCGCGGCCGGCTGAGCGCCTCGGTCAACGCGCTGATCGCCGTGCTGGCCGTCGCCGTCGGGGCGGGCGTCACGATCGCCGCCGGCGAGTTCAAGTGGGGCTGGGCGCTGATCGTCGCCGCGGTCACGTACGTGCTCGGGATCTACGTCACGGCCCGCATCGTCGAGGACGCCCGCCAAGCCAAGGACCGGCTCGCCACGGCGGTGATGAGCACCGCCTTCGTGCTCGTGCTCGTGCCGCTCGTGTCGGTGGCATGGACCGTACTGCGCCAAGGCGTCGCCCGCTTCGACACGACGTTCTTCACGTCGGAGATGAGCCTCTCGCTGGCCGACATCACGGCCTCCCGCGAGGGCGCCGAGGTTGGTGGTGCCCGCCATGCCGTGATCGGAACGCTGCTCGTCACCGGCCTCGCCGCCGTGCTTGCCGTACCGTTCGGGATGTTCACGGCGGTCTACCTCGTCGAGTACGGGCGCGGCCGCCTGGCCCGGGCGATCACGACGATGGTCGACGTGATGACCGGCATCCCCTCGATCGTCGCCGGCCTGTTCGCGTACGCCCTGTTCGTGATCTTCTTCGGCCCCGGCACGCGCACCGGCATCGCCGCTGCGGTGGCGCTCACCGTGTTGATGACGCCGGTCGTCGTGCGCTCCACCGAGGAGATGCTGCGGCTCGTGCCGAACGAACTCCGCGAAGCGTCGTACGCGCTCGGCGTGCCGAAGTGGAAGACGATCGTCAAGGTCGTGATCCCCACCGCGATCGCCGGCATCCTCACCGGCGTCACGCTCGCGGTCGCCCGAGTGATCGGCGAGACGGCGCCGCTCTTGGTGACCGCCGGGCTCGCCGACCGCACCAACCTCAACCCGTTCTCGGGCCGGATGACGACGCTGCCCGTCTACACGTACCGCAGCTACAAATTCCCGTCGCAACCCACCGAAGCGTTCATCGACCGGGCATGGGCGGCGGCCCTGACGCTGGTGGTGATCGTGGCCGTATTGTTCACTCTCGCGCGCGTGCTCGCATTCGCGCTCAAGCCCAAGGGTCTCAAATGAACGCTCCCGCCCCCGGCGCTGCGCTCGACACGAAAGGTCCCGACCGCATGACCTCTACCGACCGACTCCGCAGCGAACCGGCCGCCGGCGCCGGCCGCTCGGCCGCGGCCGGAGCCGGCCACGCGATCGAGGCGATCGACCTGAACATCTACTACGGGTCGTTCCTCGCCGTCGAGGGCGTGTCGATGCACATCGAGCCGAACTCGGTCACCGCCCTGATCGGGCCCTCCGGGTGCGGCAAGTCGACGTTCCTGCGCTCGCTCAACCGGATGCACGAAGTGATCCCCGGCGCAAGGGTCGACGGCCAGGTGCTGCTCAACGGACAGGACCTGTACGGCCCCGACGTCGACCCGGTCGCCGTCCGCCGCAAGGTCGGGATGGTGTTCCAGCGCCCGAACCCGTTCCCGACGATGTCGATCTACGACAACGTGCTCGCCGGGCACCGGCTCAACTCGAAGAAGATGTCGCGATCCGACGCCGACGCGCTCGTCGAGCGCTCGCTGCGCGGCGCCAACCTCTGGAAGGAGGTGCAGGACCGGCTCGACAAACCCGGGTCGAGCCTGTCGGGCGGCCAGCAACAGCGCCTCTGCATCGCCCGGGCGATCGCCGTCGCCCCCGACGTGTTGCTGATGGACGAGCCGTGCTCGGCGCTCGACCCGATCTCGACGCTGGCGATCGAGCAACTGATGCTCGAACTGCAGGAGGCGTACACGATCGTGATCGTCACCCACAACATGCAGCAGGCCGCCCGGGTCAGCGACCGCACAGCGTTCTTCAACATCGCCGGCACCGGCCAGCCGGGCCGCCTGATCGAGATGGACGACACCGAGACGATCTTCCAGAACCCCTCGCAGAAGGCCACCCAGGACTACGTGACGGGCAGGTTCGGCTGATGCCGCAGGACTTCCGTCAGGACTTCCACGCCAACCTCGACGCGGTCCGCAACGACATCGCCCGGCTCGGTGCGTTCGTGGTCGAGCTGATCCCGCGGGTCACCGAGATCCTGCTGCAACAGGACCTCGAAGGCGCCGAGTACGTGCTCCGCGGCGATGCCGAGATCGACGAACGCACGCACGACGTCGAGGAGCGGGCGCTGTCGTTCCTCGCCCTCCAGGCCCCGGTCGCCGGCGACCTGCGCCAGGTCGCCGCGGCGCTGCGACTGGCACCGGAGAGCGAGCGTTCGGCCGACCTGTGCTGCAACATCGCCAAGGCGGCCCGGCGGCTGTACGGCCGTGAGCTCGACCCCAAGCTGCGCGGCGGCATCCAACGGATGAGCGACCAGGCCCAGCAGGAGTACCGCGAAGCCGTCGAGGCGTACCTCACCGTCGACGCCCCGCGAGCAGCGGCGATCGGCGACATGGACGAGCTGCTCGACCAGATCCACAAGGACTTCATCGCCCAGATCTTCGAGACCCACGCCGGTGAGGCGATCGATCTGCAGGTCGCCGTCCAGCTCGCCTTGATCGGCCGCTTCTACGAGCGCCTCGGCGACCATGCCGTCAACATCAGCAAGCGGATCGTCTACATCGCCACGGGCTGGGTGCCCGAACACGCGTCCGACGACCGTCAACGCGCCCAGGCCGTCGTCGAAGCCCGTGCCGGCGAGCTGGCCGTCGGGGACCCGGCAGAGGACTAGGCGCCCGTCGTGGCGTGGCTGCTCGCCGGCCTCGCGTTGCCGATCGGGTTCCTTGCCGGTTGGTTCACCGCCCGGCGCGGCGCCCAGCCCGCCGGACCCCCGCAACCGGTAGCGGCGCCGACCGATCCGGGGTACGCGCTCGTCGAGGAGCACCGCACGGGTGTGGTCGTCGCCGACGCAGCCGGCCGGATCACGTACCGCAACGCGGCCGCCCGGCGGATCGGTGGCACACACGCCGGAGTGCTCGTCGACGCCGTCGTCGAGAAGCGCTTGGCTCTCGGCCGCGACGCGCGCGGCGACCATCGCGACGACGAGATCGTTGAGCTCTACGGGCCGCCCAAGCGGGTGTTCGACGTCACCGCCCGGCACCTCGCCGACGGTGGTTCGGTGGTGTTCGTCGACGACATCACCGAGCGCCGCCGCCTCGATCAGGTGCGCACCGACTTCGTCGCCAACGTGAGCCACGAGCTGAAGACACCGATCGGTGCCCTGTCGGTGCTCGCCGAGACGCTCGTCGACGAAACCGACCCGGCGACGGTCGCGCGGGTGGTCGACCGGATGCTCGCCGAGGCGCAACGGGCGACGAGCACGATCGACGCCCTGATGGAGCTGTCGCGGATCGAACTCGGCGAGGCAGCCGCCGACGATCCGGTCGAGCTCGGTGGGGTCGTGCGCGCGGCGGTCGACCGGGCCGCCGAGCTGGCCCGCCAGCAGCACATCGACGTCACCGTCGCCGGCCCCTCGCCGGGCGACGACGCGCCGGTCGTCGCCGGCGACCGCACGCAACTGGTGTCGGCCGTCGGCAACCTCGTCGAGAACGCCGTCAAGTACTCCGAGCCTGGTGGCACCGTGCGCGTCCGCGTCGAGCGCGTGCCGCCGTGGTGTGAGATCACGGTGAGCGACGACGGGATCGGCATCCCCCAGCGCGACCTGAACCGGGTGTTCGAACGGTTCTACCGCGTCGACCGGGCACGCAGCCGGGGCACCGGTGGCACCGGGCTGGGCCTGTCGATCGTGCGCCACGTCGCCGGCAACCACGGCGGCGACGTCAGCGTCACGTCGGAGGAGGGCCGCGGCTCGACGTTCGTGCTGCGGCTCCCGCTCGCGGTTCCCGCGGCACCGACCAACCCCACCGAGACGAGCCGCGACGGAGCACCATGAGCAACCCCACGATCCTCGTCGTCGAGGACGAACCGAGCTTCGTCGAAGCGCTCGAGATCGGGCTGCGCCGGGAGGGCTTCGACGTCGAGGTGGCGACCGACGGGATCGCCGCCCTGGAGCGCTTCAAACAGGTCGAACCCGACCTCGTCCTGCTCGACGTGATGCTGCCGCGGGCGTCGGGCATCGACGTGTGCCGGCAACTGCGCAGCCAATCGAACGTGCCGATCATCATGGTCACCGCCAAGGCGAGCGAGATCGACACGGTGGTCGGCCTCGAGGTCGGCGCCGACGACTACGTCACCAAGCCGTATCGCATCCGCGAGCTGGTTGCCCGGATCCGGGTCCAGCTCCGCCGCGTCCACGGCGACGCGGCGAGCGAGCCGCCCCGGCCCGAAGCGGACGGCGGGGCCGCGATCCACGTCGGCGGGGTCGTCCTCGACCCCGAGGCGCACCACGTCACCGTCGACGGTGCCGAGGTCGCCCTGCCGCTCAAGGAGTTCGAGGTGCTGCACCTGCTGCTCGCCAACGCCGGACGCGTGCTCACCCGGGAAACCCTGATCGACCGGGTGTGGGGCTCCGACTACGTCGGCGACACGAAGACGCTCGACGTCCACATCAAGCGCTTGCGCGGCAAGGTCGAAGCCGACCCGGCTCACCCGTCACGGATCGTCACGATCCGTGGGTTGGGGTACAAGTTCGAGCGTCCGGCCGCCCGCTGAACAACCCGCCCGGTGACACCGGGCGCCGTAGCATCGCCGCCGTGGCTGCGGCGTCGAAGTTCCAGAGGCTCGCCCGCACCCACGCCCTGATCGCCGCCGGCGACGCGGCGATGGTGGTCGCCCTGGCCGACTCGTTCTTCTTCGACGTCGACCCCAACGGCGCCCGCTCGAAGGTGCTCGCCTTCCTGCTCGTCAGCTTCGCCCCCTTCCTGTTGGTCGCCCCGTTCATCGGGCCGGTCATCGACCGCGTACGGGGCGGTCGCCGGATGGTGGTGCAAGGTGTCGCCCTCGCCCGCGTGCCCGTGCAGCTGCTGATGATCGTCTTCGCCGACGGGTTCGGGCTGTTCCCGTTGGTGTTCGTGGCGCTGGTGCTCCAGAAGACCTACGCGGTGTCGCGGGCGGCGCTCGTGCCGTCGGTGGTGCGCAACGACCACGAGCTCGTCGAAGCCAACTCCAAGCTCGGCATCATTGCCGGCATCGTCGGCATGCTGGCGGTCGCTCCGGCCGGTCTGCTGCAGCTCACGCTCGGCACCGGGGCCACGTTCGCCTACGGGGCGGTGGTGTTCGTTGCCGCCTTCATGGCCTCGCTCCAACTCCCCCCCGAACAAGCCCCGCAGGTGATCTTCACGACGGCCACCGTCGACGGCGAAACGGCCGCCTTCTCGGCGCCGACGCTCGCCCTCGCGGCCGCAGCGATGATGGTCCTGCGCGGGTCGGTGGGGTTCATGCTGTTCCACCTCGCGTTCTGGTTCCGCACGCGCGACAACGGCGACGTGCTGCTCGGCATCGCCGTCGCCGCCGCCTCGGCTGGCACGTTCCTCGCCAACTCGGTCGGCCCGCGGGTGCGCACGATCCTGCACGAGGAGCGGATGCTGACGTCAGCCCTGGCGATCCCCGCGCTGGCGGTTGCGGCGGCGATGCTCGGTGGCGGGGCGGCCGCCGGAATCGGTGTCGCCGTGGCCGTCAACTTCTCGGCGGCGATCGGACGGCTCGCCTTCGACAGCCTCGTCCAGCGCGATGGCCCGCCCACCAACCGCGGCCAGGCATTCGCCCGTTTCGAGACCGCGTTCCAGCTCACGTGGGTCGTCGCCGCGGTCGTGCCGGTGCTGTTCGAGCTGCCCGGGCAGGCCGGCCTGCTGCTGGTCGGACTGGTGGCCGCCTCAGCGGTGTTCAACTACCGGCTCGGCCTGCGCTGATCGGGGTACTGTCGGCCGGCGGCGCGAATCACACGAGATCGAGAGGCTGGTCGATGTTCCGACGGAAGAAGTCAGGTGCTGACGCAGGCACGGGGCCGCGCCGTGGCACGGCATTGCGGCGGGTCGGAGTCGGGGCGGCCGGGTTGGCCGTGCTCGTGGTCGCCTCCAGCATCGGGCTCGCGTCGTGCAGTCTGCAGCGCACCGAAGCCAACGAGTGGGGGTGCACGTTCGGGCGCGGCCCGCTCGACTCGAAGGCACTCAAGGGCAGGTACGCGGCCGGCTCCGACGGCGTGCGCACGAACGACACGTTCGTGGCCGGCCCCGCCGACGTGCGCTTCTACATCATCGACGAGGACCCCGCCACCGCCGACTTCGGCGGGCGTCCGATCGTGGTGCCCGCCCGCGGGACGGCCGACACCGGCGTGGGTGTCGTCCAGGTCAGCGTCGAGACGCAGGTGCGGTTCGTGTTCAACGAACGCTTCTGCGACTGGTACGTCGACCATGGCAAGCGTTCCGAGCCATTGCGCTTCGATGGCGATCCCGAGCAGGGCGGCGGATGGGCGCAGTTCCTGAACGCGTCGATGAACCAGAAGCTGATCGAGGCCGCGCGTCCGGTCGTTGCCCCCGAGGACTACGTCTCGCTGTACGTCAACGCCAACATCGGCGACGGCGACGCAGCCGGGCTGGCCTACGACGTGCTCGCCCAGGAGCTGTCGACGAACCTCAGCCGCGAGCTCACCAAGGACCTCGGTGGCGAGTACTTCTGCGGGCCGAGCTACCAGTTCGACGGCGAGATCGACCGCGAACTCGAACAGGGATGTCCGCCGCTCGAGGTCACGATCAAGCGCATCGCCCCGGTCGACCAGACCTTGATCGCCAAGCTCGAGCAGATCGTCGCCAACGAAGAGCAGCAGAAGATCATCGCCTCCGACAAGGAGCTCGAGCTCGAACGGATCGAGGCCGAGCGCCAGAAAGAGCTGGCCCGGATCGCTGCCGATCAGGAAACCCTGATCGCCCAGCAGCAGCAGCGCGAGGCGGTCGAAACGGCGCAGGCTGCCGCCGACCTGGCGATCGAGCAGGCACTCGCGGCCGTGCTCGAGCAACAGCAGCTCAACGCCGAGATCGAAGCGGTGTCGTCGACTGCGTTCTGCCGCGAGCTCGCCGCGGTCGGCGTCGACTGCGCCCTCCTGGCGGCGGCCGAGAACGGCAACTACCCGCGCATCATCACCAGCGGCGACACCGACACGTCGCTCTTGATCGACGGCGGCACCGACCCGGCCCCGCCGCCCGCATCCGGGAGCGGTGGCTGATGCGGGTGCTCTTGATCGTGCTACCCGTGCTGTCCCTCGGCGGCGGCGTGTTCGCGCTCGGCTACTGGTTCGGCCGGCGCCAGCCGACGCTCACCGAGAAAGAACTGCGTCTGCGCGAGCACGCCCGCTTGATGCGCGAGTCGCGCGATGCGCACCTACGCGGCGACCTCGGTTGGGCCGACTCGCTCGAACGCGCCGCCGAGCGCGTGCTCGACGGGCGCACGCTCGACGACTACGGGCGCTGACCGCGCCTCGCCACCATTCGCAACCGGTCGCTCACTCGCCGACGCGGGCGATCCACAATCCGGGGGCGTCGAGCTCGGCCGGGGTCGGAACGCTGTCGGGCTGCTCGATCAGCCGGTTCAGTTCGGCTTCGCCGACCCGGTCGACGACGCCCTGCACGAACGCCTTGCCGCGGCGCACCTGGCCGTCACCCACCCGGATGCCGAGCAGGCGCTCGACGAACACGTCGTCGGTGGACGACTCGATGCGGTGGCGTCGCACGGCTTCGGCGATCGTCAACGCCTCACCACCGACGATCCGTACGGCGACTGCGTCGACCATCCAGTCGGTGTAGCCGACCACCGCGGCGACGGCCGCGTCGAGCCGCGGCTGGAGCGCCTCCTGCTCGGGTGAGCGGACCGCGCCGAGCAGCACCTCGGGATCGCCGAACGCCTGCTGGACCGCTTCGAACGGGTTGTCGCCGGTGACGTCGATCCCGCCCAGCTTGTCGGCGATCGCGCTCGGGGCGGGCCGGAACCCGCCGGCGTAGGCGCGGACCAGGTTGCGCACGTCAGCCACGACGTGGGCGAGCTCGAACACCCGGTAGCCGACGAGCTCGTGGGCGACGACCCACAGGCGCATCTGGTCGAGCGGGATGCTCCACTCGCTGGCGAACTCCTGGATCGTGGCGTCGACGAGCACGACCTCGGACTTGTCGCGGGGGATCGGCAGATCGTGGAGTCCGAACACCCGCTGGGCGAGCGCGCCGACCATCGAGCCGACCGCCATGCCGAGCATCGCCGGCGCCATCATCTGCGACAGGCCGGCGAGCATCTGGAACATCGGATCGCCGGTTTCGTCGTCGCCACCGTCACCGCCGAACAGACCCGACACGCCACCGCTCGACCCGAGCGACGTGGCGAGGTCGGTGAACAGCGGCCGGTAGGCGTCGAGCGTCTCGCCGGCCCACTGGCTGCGCGTCAGCACCCTCGGCTCGGGAAAGTCGAGCCCGGCGTTGGTGACGTCGTTGACGTGCATCCCGGCGATCCGGGCGAGGTCGGCGTAGGCGATCCGCACGCTCGGGTCGACGTTCGGTTCGGCATGGCCCTGGCTCGCACCGAGCAGGGCGAACTGGCGGGCGGCGTCCCAGTTGAGCGGCCCTTGCCCCTGCAGGGCTTTGGCGATGTCGCCGAACATCGGGAACGCGGAGAACGGGTTGAACGGCTCGGGCTGGTCGGAACCGCTCGGATCGTCTGCCATGCGGTGAGGCTAACGCCGCCCGGTGGCTGTGACCGGGCGCCCATCGCTGCCGCTACGGTCGACGGTGTGGTGGCGACCGAGCCTTCCGTGGCGACCCGCCGGGTGTGCGTCCGCGGCGTGCGCGGGGCCCTCGGGCGCAGCGTGGCCGAGCACCTCGCCACCCTCGACGGGCTCGCCGTGGCACTCGGGCTGGCCGCCAACGAGCCGTGCCACACGCTCGTCGAGGTCGGTCTGGCCGACCATGACGTGCTCGGGCGCCGCGGTGCCAGCCCGGCGATCGACGCCGCCGAACTGGTCGCCGAGGCCGACCGGCGCGGCGCCGTGCACGTCGTCGTCGTCACGTCGGCGATGGTCTACGGGGCGATCGCCAACAACCCCGTGCCGCTCACCGAGGAAGCCGTGCTGCGACCCGACCCGCGCTTTGCCTACGCCCGCCAGCTGGCCGCCGCCGAAGAGCTCGTCGAGACGTGGCGCACGTCGCGACCTGGCCGCACCGTGGCGGTGTTGCGGCCGGCGATCCCGGTCGCCGCCGGGGGTACCTCGTCGCTCGCCCGGGCACTCACGGCGGGCTTCGGGCAGCGTTTCGGTGAAGCCGACCCGGGGGCCCAGTTCGTGCACCACCGCGATGTCGCCTCGGCGGTCGGGGTGGCCGTCAGCAAACGCCTCGACGGGGTCTACAACGTGGCCGCCGATGCGGCGATCCCCGGCGAGCGCGTGCGTGCGTTGTCGGGGCAGCGCTGGCGGCTGCCACTCCCGGAGCGTCTCTCCGAGGTCGTCGGAGCGCTGCGTTGGCGTTTCCAGCGCGGCCCGATCCCGCCCGGCCTGCGCTCGTACACCCGCCAGCCCTGGTCGGTCGCCAACGACAAGCTGCGCGGCGAGGGCTGGGAACCCACCGTCACCGGTGAGCAGGCCTACGTCGAGAGCACCGAAGCCCCCTGGTGGGCGAACGTCACACCGAAGCGACGCCAGGAGATCTCGCTCGGCGTGCTCGCCGCCGTGATCGTCGGGGTGGTGGCCGCCGGCGTGACCGCCGCCGTGCGCTGGTGGCGCCGGCGCGGGCGCTCAGCGACCGGGTGACACCGTCGTGACGGGCACCGTCGATGTGGTCGACGGGCTCGTCGTGCTGGTGGAGGTACTGGTGGAGGTGCTCGTCGAGGTCGACGTCGTCCAGGTGGTCGGCGCGACCGTGGTGGACGTCGACGCCGCCAGCGAGGTACTCGTGGCAGTGGGTGCGGGGGTGCTCGGCTTGGCAACCTCGGGTGGCGCGCCGGGGGTGATCGCCGGCGCCAAGCTCGTGCGCCCCGTGTCGTCGCGGGTGCACAGGCCGATCAGGTGGCCGGCGGCATCGACCACCGGGGTGCCCTCCGGGACAGCCGCCGACGACAGCTCGGCCAAGCGCACCGACTGGGGCGGGGTGGCCAGCACCGTCACCAACGCGTCGCCGCCGGGGAGCTGCTCGGCAACGGTGTGGCCCGGCTCGTCGGCGGTCGCCTCGTCGGTGGTCGCCCGGCCGAGCTCGACGAGCGCTGCGTAGCCGGCGGTGGTGAGTACTTCGGCGTGGAACGTGGCACCCGACGCCAACCGCACCGCCAGCTGGTCGCCCTCGCCGTAGGCGCCGAGCGCCTTCGCCGTCACCAGGGCGAGGCCCGAGTCGAGCAGCGTCGCCAGCGGGGCGGCCTCCTCGCCGGCGGGTCGCGGGGCGGCGGTGGTGACC